>NZ_JBWJVP010000228.1:0-13922 GCF_056339915.1 Blautia sp. ZXY-1-B12
CAGTATCATTATTAGTGCTTCCTGTTGTTGAATTCAGGTCATCGGCATCTGTACCCGCATCTGTTTCCTCTACAGGCCCGCCATTCTGAAGGCTGTTCAGTCTGTTCACTGCTTTATTTAAATCCTGCTCCAGTTTCTGTTTTTTCAGCTTTGCTATATTCAGTTCCATTTCCACCAGAGTAGTATCAAAAGAAACCAGATGATCGCCTTTTTTTACGGCATCTCCCTTTGTCACATAAATCTGATCAATGATCAGGTCTTTATCACCGTTTATTGTCTGTGTTGCACTGGATGTAATGGTTCCGTCAAGCGTGGTGGAAGGTGTATAAAATTCCTGCAGTAATCCGCTCACAGGAGTAACCGCCACTGTTTTCTGGCTGTTTTTCTTCAGCTGCATCAATCCCGCTGTAATTCCGCTTCCTGCGATTACCACCACAAGCACTCCTGCGAGGATTTTCTTTACTTTGCCCATGAAGATCACCTCTTTTCCTGAAGGATACCATCTTTGATCGTAACCACCCTTTTCGCATGTGCAGCAATATCCGCATCATGGGTAATCATCAATACAGATACCCCCTCATCATTCAGCCTCTGGAAAAGTTCCATAACCTGCGCACCTGATTTACTGTCAAGAGCACCTGTAGGTTCATCTGCAAGAAGAAGTTTCGGGTTATTGACGATCGCCCTGGCAATGGCAACCCTCTGCATCTGACCTCCTGAAAGCTGATTTGGCTTAAAATCCACTCTGTCCGCCAGGCCCACTCTGTCAAGTGCCTTCAGAGCGCGTTCTCTTCTCTCCTTCTTAGGTACTCTCGCATAATTTAATGGCATCTCAACATTTGCCAGAGCACTCTGCTTAGGGAGAAGATGAAAGCTCTGAAAAACAAACCCTATCTTATTCAGCCGGATATCCGACATTTCATTCTCCGAACACGCCTTAATATCCACGCCATCCAGAAAGAAAGTTCCCTCTGTCTGTTTGTCCAGACATCCGATAATGTTCATCAAAGTAGTTTTTCCCGAACCGGACGGTCCCATGATTGCGACATATTCTCCCTCTTCCATAGAAAAGTCTACATTTTTTAACACTGGAACCTTCATTTTCCCCTGCTGATATTCTTTATATATGCCTTTCAATTCCAGTATCATTCGATTCCCTCCACATTGCCGTCTGCACTCATACCAGGTGCTTCATCAATTGGCACAAGTTCTTCATTCGGATCGATCATATCTTCTGAACTGTCATCTGCTGCGTCTGCGGAATCTTCCTCCATATCCGGCTCTGTAAAGCTGTCTGCGCCGGATTCCATATCTGTGGAATTAATCTGTGCGTCATCCATATTTCCATAATCAGCATCCATATCAGTAATACCGTCTGCTCCTCCGCTCATCGTCTGCGCGAGATCTCCTACTTCTGTCTTCTCACCCTCTTCCAGAGAATCTGTCGGAAATGCAATCGCATCTTTCTTTGTCAGACCGTCAACAATTTCATATTCTCCAAGACTGTCATCATGTTTTCCGAGAGTCACATATCGTTTTTCCAGTCGATTTTTGTCATTCGCTACCCAGACATATGGTTCATTGGTATCTGTATCCAGAATATAATAATCGCTGAGCCACAGACCATCTTTTTTATCATCCTGTCCCATGTCACGCTCTATATATACATGCTGTCCAAGCATAAGATCCTCTGACGAATCCAGTTCCACATAAAAAGGATAGGACGTAGAAGAAGTCTGATCATCTGAACTGGTGCTGGACATTCCCATATTCATATCACTGCTGTCGCTGTCCGAAGTTCCGTTATTCATATCAATGGAACCCATGGTTCCTTTCCAGGTTTTACTGCTGTCCACTCTGGATCTGATGATCACAGACTCTCCCGGCACAACAGAATCTCTGTTCTGTTCATTGACCTTACCTTTTACTCTGTAAGCACCTGTACTGAGAATCGTGATAAATGCAGAGCTGTCTGAACCGTCATCATTTGATGACATACTGTCCATTGTACTGCTGTCATCCACAGAATCACCGTCATCACTTGTCATCTTTGATGTATCAATTTTCTGGATCACACCATCTATTTCACTTCTCACTTCTGTATTCTGTGTGGCACTCTGCAGCTTGTCAATCTCAGCCTGTTTACTCTTCTGGCTGTATTCATTTTTCTTAAGATTCATCTTATTTGTTTCAATTTCAATTGTGTAAGAAAGCTGATCATCTGCCTTTGCTTTTTTCTTTTCCGCTTCAAGGGTGGAAATCTGTTCTGTCAGGCTGATCTGCTCATTTTTCAGTCTGTCCAGGTCAAGCTGTGCCTGTTTCAGATCATCTTCAATACTGCTGAGATCATATTCAAAGAGAAGTTGTCCTGCCTTGACTTCTTCCCCTGTCTTTACCTCTACTTCCTTTACTTTACGTCCACTTTCTATTTTTACGTTTACAGTTTTCTGCGGTTCTACCACACCTGCAAAACGATTGACTGCAGCCGTTTCCGTTCCGCTGATCACACTGACCTTAGATACATATACGATTGAATCTCCGGTTTTTCCCTGAGTGTTTCCGTAAAAGTGATACCAGACACCGGTTCCGATACCACCTGCTGCAATCAGGATTCCCAAAACGATAATAATACGCTTCTTCATAAGTTGCCTCCTTGATATTATCACCTTGTTCAGGCTAACATCTATTATACACTACTGCTTTTTTATATCATTATTATTCACTTTCCTATCATAGCAGATTCTGCCTTAAAATAAAAGCTTTGTAACCAAATGGCAACATTTTTCACAATTTTTTCACGTTTTTTTTATGAATTTCGTTCATCTTTTTCACTTTTTTGACAGTCAGTACAAAATCTGTTAAAATAAACAGAAAAGTAACTGTCAACAGTTGCACAGAAAGCACTGTGAAAGGAAAGAACACGTATGAATATAAACAAACACCTGATTCTTCTTTTCTCTGTCTTATTTTTTCTTTTTGCTGTATCTGTAAGCAGCGGCTGTTTCCGCAAAAATGAGTCAGATGTAAAGAGTGTAGTCAGAAATGAACTGGATCAGTTAAAAAATCTCGATTCAGAAACTACGCAAAAATACATACCCTATACAGAGCTGTTCCCCGATGCCACAGAGAACACTGATTTAACTGATGAAATCAATGAAACCTTTTCTCTCTTTTTCCGGAAATTTAATTACAAAATTTCGGATGTCATCGTCGGCACAGCCAATCATTCTGCCACTGTTTCTGTCAAACTGACCACAATCGATTCCAAAGTTCTTGCCAGAGATTTTAAAGCAGAACTTCTCCGGACACAGATCACAGAGTCAGCCCAGGCACAAAAAGGAAATATCAAAGATTCTTCCAGATCTCTTGAGGCTCATTATCTGATCCTGAATCATCTTTTAAACACAAATGACTATGATACAGCTGAGACAGACTGTAACATACAGCTTGTCAATACAGGCAATGATAAAAAAGAAAAATGGAAGATCCAGCGTACCAATTCTCTGGAAGATGACCTTGTCGGCGGTCTTATAGCTGATCTGGCAAATCCGGATATCCTTTCACCGGAAGATACCCTGACCGTCTATCTTGACACTCTACAGAAACTGGATTTGAAAGAAATGACATCTTATCTGGGTGTAGTAAATATCATGAATACATCCGATACTGCAAAAAATTCCATTGCCTCAGCACTTGCCGAACAGATTCATAAAAATTTTAATTATGTCATTAAATCCAGCAGTGAAAATGGATACAATGCCACTGTTACAACTGAAATTACAACCTTTGACAGTGATTCGATCCTGGCTGATTATCAGGAAAAGCTTGATAAATATCTGGCTTCTGCTGACGCAGTTATCGATGGCTCCCAGAAACGATACGAGAAATCTTTCGAAATTCTTCTGAACAGTATCAATGATAATACCGTTACTACCGTCAATGATGTAGATTTTGTTCTAATCAATGATGGGGTATCCTGGAAACTTCAGGATGAGGGAAATACTTTGGGAAATGCTATTTTCGGTACTTTGACAGATTCTCCTCTCGAGACTTCTGATTCTGAGGATGAAGATATTTCTGCCGATACAGATAAGCAGACAGATGATAATACTTCTACTGAAAGCAGTTCCAATTAACGATTAGTCAATCGGATATTCGCAATCCGCTTCCGCTACTTGCTCATAACCAAATAACTGCTTCGCAGTTTGGTTAAACAACTAAAAAGGCCACCATATCACAGAAATGTTCCTTTCCCGAATCATTCTATGATATGGTGGTCTTTTTAATCTTTGTCTTATTCTTTTTACATCCCGTTATAATTTTGATAAACAGTAAAACCAGAACGATCAGAATAATCGGTCTTACGATTTTATTTCCATTTTTCATTACCATTCCAGATCCTACATAATGCCCTGCAATGGAAAAAACAGAAGCTGCAAGTCCAAGAATATATGACAATCTTTCCACTAAATAAAAAAACAACTAATGCCATTATATTAGAAGAAAGATTTGCAAGTTTCATAGTTCCGGAAGCTTTCGCTACGGGAAGTTTTGCTACTCCTGTATATAAAATAAGCAGAAACGTACCAGTTCCCGGCCCATAAAAGCCATCGTAGCAGCCAACAGCCAGAGAACACACCGCACACAAAATCCACTGTTTCTTTCTGGAAATCTCTACATTGCTGTTATCATACCAGATTTTTCTTCTTCATTACATAAAACGCAACAATAGGAAGTACTGGAATCAGCATCCATTTTAATATCTTATCACTGGCAAGAAGCGCAATATGAGCGCCTGCAAAAGAACCGACAAGAGCCATGGAAATACATGGCAGTGCAACTCCCCAGTCTACAAATTTATTCTTACATAAACGTGCTGTTGAAATCGCTGTCCCAGTTGCCGAGGATAATTTATTCGTTGCTATCGCATTGTGCATCGGAACCCCTGCAAGCAGATACGCAGGCAGGGAGATCAAACCACCCCCGCCTGCGATAGAATCAACTAATCCTGCAAGGAATACCAACGGGCATACAATCAAAAACGTCTGAATTGTAAGCTCCCTCCTTCCTCAGTTACTTCCTCCGGTCTTACTTCCAGTTCCAGTTCTTTTAACTGCTCCTCGCTTACGCGGCTCGGAGACTGAGTCATCAGACAGGAAGCATCTTTAACCTTCGGGAATGCGATTACGTCACGGATGCTGTCAACTTTCGCCATAAGCATTACCAGACGGTCAAGTCCGTATGCCAGTCCGGCGTGAGGCGGAACTCCATATTTGAATGCGTCCAGAAGGAATCCGAACTGCTCGTGAGCAGCTTCTTTTGTGAATCCAAGTGCTTCAAACATTCTCTCCTGAATATCATCCTGATGGATTCTGACACTTCCTCCACCAATTTCATTACCGTTTAATACGATATCATATGCTTTTGCACGAACTTTTCCAGGATCTGTATCCAGAAGTGGAAGGTCCTCTTCCATAAGCATGGTAAATGGATGATGCATTGCTGTGAAACGATTCTCTTCTTCACTCCATTCAAGAAGCGGGAACTCTGTTACCCATACGAAACGATACTCATTCTTATCAAGAAGATCCATCTGCTTTGCAAGTTCCAGACGAAGTGCGCCAAGTACATCATAAACCAGTTTCTTCTTATCTGCTGCAAACAGAAGTAAGTCTCCTGCTTTACCATCCATAGCTGCTACCAGAGCATCCATCTCTTCATCTGTCATGAATTTAGCAAAAGAAGATTTTCTTGTGCCATCTTCAGCGATTGCAATGTATGCAAGGCCTTTTGCACCGTAACCTTTGGCAAACTCAACCAGTTTGTCAATTTTCTTACGTGGCATAGCGCCCTGTCCTTCTGCATTGATACCACGAACACTGCCGCCATTTTCCAACGCAGAAGTAAACACGCTGAATCCACAGTTTTTAACTACATCACTTACATCATGAAGTTCCATTCCGAAACGCATATCCGGTTTATCAGAACCAAATCTGTCCATAGCTTCCTGCCATGTGATACGCTGGATTGGAAGTTTTACATCAATATCAAGTACTTCCTTGAACAGATAAGCAAGGAATCTCTCATTTACATCAATTACGTCATCAACATCTACAAAAGAGAGTTCCATATCGATCTGGGTAAATTCCGGCTGTCTGTCCGCACGAAGGTCTTCGTCACGGAAACATCTTGCAATCTGGATATAACGGTCATAACCAGAGCACATCAGAAGCTGTTTGTACAGCTGCGGAGACTGTGGCAGACCATAGAAATGTCCCGGATGAACACGAGACGGTACCAGATAATCTCTTGCACCTTCCGGTGTACTCTTACCAAGCATCGGAGTTTCAATTTCAAGGAATCCTTCTTTTGCGAAGAACTGTCTTGTAAGCATCATGACTTTGCTCTTAAGCATAATATTCTTCTGAAGGTCAGGTCTTCTTAAGTCAAGATAACGATATTTCAGGCGGATTTCATCTTTTGTCTTGCTGTTCTCTTCAATTGGGAACGGAGGTACCTCTGCTTCAGACAGAACACGAAGGGATTTTACGCGAAGCTCAATTTCACCTGTTGCAAGATTCTTGTTAACAGCACCGCCTCTTTCTTCTACCACACCGGTAACAGCGATTACGAATTCACTTCTCAGCTTACCTGCTTTTGCAAAACCTTCTTCATCAATGCTGCCATTCTCAAAAATCAACTGCATGATACCGGAACGGTCTCTTAAATCTACGAAAATAATTCCGCCTTTATCGCGGGCTTTCTGAACCCATCCCATAAGGACAACTTCTTTGCCGATCATTTCCTTTGTTACTTCTGCACATCGGCATGTTCTGTGCAGTCCCTGCATACTTTCAGCCATGTTTCTTTCCTCTTTTCATGCTTTCTATATTATAAGAATTGTTGTAACTATCCGGCAGTCTGCTATCTCGCAATGTTGCTGAACAGTTACGAATTATTACATTCTGTCTTTAAAGAATTCTACAAACTCTGTATAGCCCTCTGCTGTCATCTGATCTTTCTGGAATTTCTTATTCTTCTTCATAATAGAAATATTGATCTGTGTTCCGGCATTACGCTCTTCCTGAGCCTGTTTCAGAATCGTCAGCATCTTGTCTGCCGGCATATTCTTCTCGATAAGATATGCTTTCTTACCATTCTTTGTCGGGATTTCATAATTTCTCTCAAGAAGAAGCATTACGATTCTCTCGAATCCAATTGAAAATCCGCAGGCAGATGTATTGTTTCCTGTAAATTTACCGATCATCTCATCATAGCGTCCACCGCCGCCTACGCTGCCGCCAAACTCATCCATAGAGATTTCAAAAATCGGTCCTGTATAATAAGACATTCCACGTACCAAAGTCGGATCGAAAGACATCTTAAAATCTGCTGTCTTAACAGAATCTACAGTAGAAATGATTGTTTCAAGGTCCTCAGCAACCTTTGGATCCAGAACATCTTTTAATTTCTCTTTGCAGTAACGAACACCCTCAATGTCAGAAGTGATCTCTTTGAAAAGTCCAAGGTAGGTATCAATGCTCTCTTTTGCAAATCCTTCCTTCTCCAGTTCTTCTGCAACACCTTCCAAACCAATCTTGTCCATCTTGTCCAGAATGATAAACACAGTGTCAAAGCTTTCCTGTGGGAATCCACTGTACTGCGCCATCGCTTTTAAGATTTTTCTGTCGTTGATGCGAATCGTAAAGTTATGGAAATCCAGCTTTCCGAGCAACGTTGTGGTAGCAAGAACCAGTTCGATCTCAGCCAGATAAGTAGACTCACCCAGAATATCAATATCACACTGCATAAACTGACGGAAACGTCCTCTCTGCGGTCTGTCTGCTCTCCACACATTGCCCATCTGAAGTGCCTTAAAAGGAGCCGGAAGCTCATTTGCGTTGTTGGAATAATATCTGGAAAGCGGCACAGTCAGATCGTAGCGAAGTCCGGAGTCAACCAGATCACTTTCTTTCTCTGCTTCCGCAAGTTTCAGTTTCTCCCCACGTTTCAGGATCTTGAAAATAAGTTTCTCATTCTCTCCGCCCTGTTTACTGGAAAGATTTTCAATATGCTCCACACATGGTGTCTCTATAGATGAAAAGCCAAATGTTCCGTATGTTTCACGAATCATGTTCATCACATAATTACGGATTTCCATCTCTTTTGGTAAAATGTCCTTCATACCGGTTACCGGTTTCTTCTTTAATGCCATGTTGTCCTCCTCTTTTATAAAAATTCTGCCCGTCTCCATTATGAACCACTCTCTGAAACGCAAGAAAAACCTGCATATCAAAATTTTTTACTTCATCGATCATCAACTCCATAACTGAAGAAATATCAAATCCTCTTCTGTATGGTCTGTCAGAGATCAATGCTGCATATACATCGCAGACTCTGAGTATCCGGGCACCTATGGGTATGTCATCACCTGCTTTATTGGACGGATATCCACTGCCATCATAATTCTCATGATGGTACAGGATACTCTCCAATACAAAATCCGAATATCCCTGCCCTTTAAGTTCCTCATATCCCAATGTAGAATGCATCCGGACATACTTCAGTTCCTCGATCACCAGAGGATCCTGCTCCTGTCCGTTAATATAACTTGTCAGCTTCAGCTTTCCTATATCATGGAGCATTCCTGCTATTGCAAGCTCATAGCACTGTTCATGCGGCAGTCCCATCTCCTCTGCAACCGCATAAGCCAGATTACTTACCAGCATTCCATGATGCAATTCAGAAGCAAGGTCAAATTCCAGGATCCTCTGCTGTGAACCTGCCGCTGTCTTTTGTACTGTGTCCAAAATGTTACCTCCACATCCTACAGCCAGGTAGCTATTGCTGTCCGTTTTCTCTCGATCATCTCATCAATGCGGGAAATATAATTAGAAACGTCTTTTACATTCTCCACACGTTCAATTCTCTGTCCATGGTCAAAGACCAGCTTGGAAGAACCGCCTGCCCCCAGTGCGATGATAGGCTGTTTTTCCTCCATAATCAGTATATTGTAAATTCCCGCTTTGTCAACCTTTGCATAGCCAACATTTTCAAAATTTCCCTTCATATTCTTCTGTCTGTACAGATAATAAGGACCCATTCCCATTTCATACGCAGTTTTCATGGTCAGATCCATAATTTCCTGATTATTCTCAAAAGACATTTCCTGATATTTCTCTTTAAAAATATTCAGCCTTGCTGCACGTTTCACTGCCAGTGAATGTACGGTAATACTGTCCGGTGCCAGTTCACGAACCTGTTCAAGAGTCCGCTCTACCATGTGAATATCCTCACCCGGAAGACCTACGATCAGATCCATGTTAATGTTATCGTATCCCAGCTCTCGTGCCAGATGAAACGCTTCTTTTGTCTGCTCCACAGTATGTCTGCGGCCGATAATATCCAGGGTTTCCTGATTCATAGTCTGTGGATTTACGGAAATTCTTGTTACCGGATACTCCCTGATCGCCATCAGCTTTTCACGTGTAATACTGTCCGGTCTGCCGGCTTCCACAGTAAACTCTGCCAGTCCTTCATAGCCAAAAGCTTCTCCCACTGTATCCAGGAGCTTACGGATCTGATGTGGAAGCAGTGTAGTCGGGGTACCGCCGCCAATATAGATGGTATCCAGTTTTCTTCCCTTCATCATAAGAGCAGTCTCTCTTACCTCCCGGCAGAGAGCTTCCACATATTCATCTGTTCTCTTCTCCCACACTTTCAGCGGATAGGAGCTGAAGGAACAATACAGACAGATACTTGGGCAAAACGGGATTCCAATATAAAGGCTGTATCCATTTTCATAGTCAATATCCTTCAGAATCTCTCTTTCCCTGTTTGCAATAGTGATGGCAAGCGCTGTTTTCTGCGGACTTACCAGATATCTCTCACGCATCTCCCGGGCTGCTTCCGTATTTTTCATTCCGGATTCGATCATTCCCATTGCCAGTTTGGCAGGACGTATTCCTGTCAGATTTCCCCATGGAAGAGTTCTGCCCGTCAGTTTTATCAACAACTGATACAGAGCATATTTGATATTATCTTTATTCTCTTTTCTCAGAGCATGAGCATCCTGTATTCCACAGCCTGCATTCTCTTTAGAAAGTATGTCTGCGGAAATTACCCCTTTTTGCTCTGTTTCCTGTTTCGACAGATTCTCTGTCCTTTCGTATTTTATGATATAACTGTCATTATCCCGTTCCACACTGAAGCGGAGGTCATACTCTGCTTCAGTATTTTCATAAAGAGTATGTATCTCCGCTTCGGGATAAAACGCTTTGATCAGTTCATAAACATCATGTTCAAAATCTCTGTTCTCAAACAGAATGCCTATTTTACACAAATGGATTATACCTCTTTTCATAACCAATAGTGGTAGATGCATCATGTCCGGGGAAAACCTCGGTCTCTTCAGGAAGCGAATCTACCAGTTTATGGAGACTTCTCACGATTTCTGCTGTACTTCCACCCGGAAAATCCGTTCTTCCAACAGAGCCATAGAACACTGTATCACCGCTGAACAATACACCTTCATCTTTCAGATAATAACAGCAGCTTCCTTTGGTATGTCCCGGTGTATGGATCATCTGAACGGAAAATCCCGCCAGTCTGATAACATCCAGATCCTCCAGAAATACATCCGGCACAATAGAACATCCCTGTCCATAATGTACAGTCATATTGATCGAAGGTTCGCGGAGCATCTCCTCTTCCTGACGACAGGCATAAATCGGAATATTATATTTCTCCTTTACTGCCTGTGCAGCCAGAATGTGGTCAAAATGTCCATGGGTAAGAAGAATCGCCACCGGTTTTCCATTCATCCGGGAAATCTTCATTTCAATCTTCTCCGGACAATCTGCGGGATCAACAATGATCAGTTCTCCGGTTTCTTTATTCTTAAGGAGATAGCAATTTGTATATATAGGTCCTAATATACATTTCTGTAATTCTAAATTCTTCATGTTATTCCTTTCTGTCAATCTGCAGCAGTTCCATAAAATAATGTTCCAGCAGATTTTTCCATGATCAGCCTGTAGTTCTCTCTACGTCAATGACACTCTCTACCTGACGGATCTTCTCGATCAGGGAACGCAGTTCCTCTTTGCTTCCAATCTCAAAACTCATGGAAATAGTTGCCTTCTCCTGCTTGCTTGTACGGCTGTTGATACTTCGCAGGTCGATCTTACGTTCTGTAAATATTTTAGAAAGATCCACAAGAAGCCCTGTACGGTTATTTGCATAAACCTGAATCTCAGCCGTATACTTCTCTTTTTCCTTGGTATCAGGCTGCTGCCACTCTGCCTCAATCAGTCGTGTCCTGTCTGTCTCAGACATATTCAGCACATTGACACAATCTGTACGATGAATTGTGATCCCACGTCCTCTTGTAACAAAACCTACAATCTCATCACCCGGGATTGGATTACAGCACTTGGAAAAACGGACTGCCACATCATGGATTCCTTTTACCACAATGCCGCTCTTACTCTTGGCAATGTGAAGCTTTTCCTGTGTCTCAGAAGCAGCCTCAAGAACCTGCTCGTCTGTCAGATTCTTCTTATTTTCCTTATCATATGCCTCCACCAGCTTATTGAAAACCTGACCTTCTTTCAATCCGCCATGACCAATTGCAGCAAGTACTGAATCCCAGTCCCTGAAACCATATTTACGCAAAACAGCCTCCAGATACTGGGTTTTTGTATAATTTGCGATCTTAAATCCCTTTGCACGCGCATACTGCGCAAGCATCTCCTTGCCCTTAAGGATATTATCTTCTTTTAATTCCTTCTTGAACCACTGGTTAATCTTGTTCTTTGCCTGAGTACTCTTAACCAGTTTCAGCCAGTCGCGGCTTGGTCCCTGAGAATTCTGTGAAGTAATGATTTCAATACGGTCGCCGTTTTTGATCTCATATTCAATCGGAACCAGCTTACCGTTAACTCTGGCACCTACCATCTTATTTCCGACTGCACTGTGAACACTGTACGCAAAATCCACCGGTGTAGAACCGCTTGGAAGTGTTTTAACATCTCCCTGTGGAGTGAAACAGTAAACACTGTCCGCAAAAAGATCCAGGTCATTCTTCAGAAGACTCATGAATTCTTTGTTATCAGACATGTCTCTCTGCCATTCCAGAATCTGACGCAGCCAGTTCAGTTTCTCTTCCTCACTCTTACCTACAGGAGCCTTTCCGTCAGACGACTCCTTATATTTCCAGTGTGCAGCGATACCATATTCTGCAGTTCTGTGCATTTCATAAGTACGGATCTGGATTTCAAAGGGCTGTCCGTTGGGTCCGATCAATGTGGTATGCAATGACTGATACATATTGGGTTTCGGCATGGCAATATAATCTTTAAACCGTCCCGGAATTGGCTTATACATCTCATGGATCACACCAAGGGCAGCATAACAATCCTTCACTGTATCTACAAGAATACGGACAGCAAATAAATCATAAATCTGATCAATAGTCTTATCCTGATTTACCATCTTCTTGTAGATGCTGAAAAAGTGTTTTACACGTCCGTCCACCTGCGCCTTAATATTGGCATCATCCATATGTTTCTTAACTTCTTTTACAATCGCACCTACAAACTGTTCTCTCTCGCTTTTACGCAGGGCAACCTTATGCACCAGGTCATAATATACATCCGGCTTAAGGTATTTCAGCGACAGGTCATCCAGCTCTACCTTTATCTTGGAAATACCCAGACGCATGGCAATAGGAGCATAAATATCCATGGTCTCTCTGGCCTTTTCCTGCTGCTTTTCAGGACGCATATACTGTAAGGTACGCATATTATGAAGACGGTCTGCAAGCTTGATCAGAATAACTCTGATATCCTTAGCCATGGCAAGAAACATCTTTCTGAGGTTCTCTGCCTGAACTTCTACTTTATCCGCAGAATAAGATAACTGTCCCAGCTTGGTAACACCATCCACAAGAAGTGCAACCTCTGAACCAAATTCCTTCTCCACTTCCTCATAGGTCATCCAGGTATCTTCAACTGCATCATGAAGAAGACCTGCAACTATCGTTTCTTTGTCAAGTTCCAGATCTGCCAGAATGATGGCAACACACAAAGGATGAATGATATATGGCTCTCCAGACTTTCTCTTCTGTCCTTCATGAGCTTCACTTGCAACCTTATATGCCTTCTCTATCATGGAAATATCTGTTGATGGATGATACTTCAGAACACTGTTTATCAGTTCTTTATAAAGCACCTCCGGACTTGTAAAATCATGCATGGTCTTTACTGCCGCATCTGCTCTCTTTACAGATTCCAGCTTCTCTTTTTCAACCTGCATTTCATCTTTTTTTGCTTCTGTACTTTTTGTTATCTCTGTCATATGCTCCCACCTGCCTGTCCTGCACAATCAGCTGTGCCTATTTACCATCATAACAAATTACGGACGCTACATCATACCCATTCAGTCTTTCGCGTCCCTTTAAACCTGCAAGTTCCATGAGAAATACAACCTTGACAACCTCACCGCCAAGCTGTTCCACCAGCTTGATCGCTGCTTCGATCGTACCGCCTGTTGCGATCAGATCATCAACGATAACCACTTTCTGACCTGGTTTTATGGAATCTTTATGCATTTCAATCTCTGCACTGCCATATTCCAGATCATAGCTTACAGATACTGTTTCGCGGGGAAGTTTGCCTTTTTTACGAATCGGTACAAATGGTTTATGAAGATTATATGCGATCGGTACACCAAAGATAAAGCCTCTGGACTCTGTTCCTGCAATCACGTCCACATCTATATCCTTAAGACAGTCCTGCATGGAGTCGATGGCCAACTGCAGGCCATCCGCATCCTGCAGAACACTTGTAATATCTCTGAAAATAATCCCCGGTTCAGGAAAATCCGGTATACTTAATACATAATCTTCAATTTTCTTCATT
>NZ_JBWJVP010000229.1:0-51642 GCF_056339915.1 Blautia sp. ZXY-1-B12
TCCAGAGTGCCGCGGCTGAGACATTCCAGTGCTTCCGCTCCGTTCCCGGTAGTTACTGTCATGTGGGATGCCGCATCCATCTGTACGTCCTGATATTCACCATCTGTAATCTCACTCAAAATCTGAGAAGTACGTATCTGCAGGCTTTCGTCCCACCTGAAGATGAATATTTCCTGACATTCTCTCTATGGTTTCCATCGCCATATTCAGAGCCTGTACTTCCCGCTCTTCCGATGTAAGCAGAAAAGAATTTTCTTCGTATTCCCGGTATTCTTCCTTAAGGTTACAAAGTTCTGTTTCTTTCTCATCATAGTCCTGTCTGAGATTTTCTTTACTGCATCTGAGTTTCTCCTGCCTGGATACCCAACGTTTCTTCATCAGTATTCTCTTCTGAAATTCCCTTGCATACTTCAGCTGCTGTTTTCCACAAAATCCCACCAACGCAGCTGCAATAACCGCTACGATCAGACTTACCGAAACACTGTCCGCTATAATCGCAGTCAAAATCAATCCAAAGATGCCGGCAGCGGCCGATATCAGCATTCCCATTGCAAAGCTGTTTCTTTTTGCCTTTGCCTGTGCCATTCTCTCATCCAGAATAACCGCACCATTTTCATCTCCGGGATGCATCCGTAACGACTCCTCTTTCTCATTAATCTGATCCAGCTTTCCATTCAGATCATTCAGATCACTTATGATATCATCCATCCTGGTCAGAAGTTTCTGCCTCTCCTGTTCTGTCTCTTTCTGTTTTCTGTCTGCCTGTACCAGATAACCCTTTCTGGACATCTTGAGCATCTGCATGGCCCGTCCCAGATCCATGGAGCTGTCTGCAGTTCCCTGATAGCCGGTCATAAATTTTTGCAGCTCCCGAGCCAGATCCTGTTCTGTCGGACTCTTTAACTTCGCAGCAAAAACTGCATTATCGTAGATTGCTTCACTGATATCTCCGAGAAACATATTTTTAATATACGTATGTACTATCGCTCTTTCGCTTTCATTCTCTCCATACAGAACGTTAATTCCCGGAGAAAACTCTAAAGTTTTATCATGGATTTCTCCAGAGTTTTTAATATTTAACTGTCTGATAATCATATTCTGTCTGTCACCTGCTTGTTTCCAGTAAAGCCTGAAGACCATAATATAATGCCTTCTCCTCCACTGCATTTCTGTCTTTTTCAAGAAAATAACTGATATAGTCACCAATCAGTGTTCCACTATATTTTTTTTGAAGTGCTTCCAGATCATAGGAAGGCTTTGATTCATCCAGAACCTCTGTTACGTAGCCAAAAGACTTCAGTCTCTCGGGAAGCAGCAGAAGCTCCGGTGCCCTGGTTCCCTGGATTACGATCCTGTAGATATTCATGCGTCCTTTATTCGCCAGATCCGCCTTCAGCATATCCTCCAGAGATGCCTGTGTAGAATCTTCACGCAGCATCAGAAGAATCTGCTCATAGGAACGGCAGGCAAAAGGAACAAAATTTGTCTTAAGCCTTCCATTTTCCAGATGTCCTTCTATGTATCCATGATCACCCAGATCATTTCTGTCAACAGGCTCCAACGCACCTGCATAAGCTGCATTATCCCGGATCAGAATCTGGGGTTTATGAATATGTCCTAATGCAATATAATCAAATCCTGACGCAGCAATTGATTTGATATTCATGGGGATATGCTTCGCATCTCCACCATGAGCCAGTAAAATGTGAACCCCCTCTCCCTCTGCAGGATGTATAGAATCATACAGAGGATTCTCTATTTCCTGATGTTCATAGCTCAGTCCATATACATAAATATCCAGTTTCTCATCTTTCACACAGGTAAGCTGTTCATTCTTAAAAAATGTCACATTCTTTTCCCACTGAAAATCCCGGTAAAAAGAATCAGCCTTAATATAGTCATGATTTCCTGCCATCAGATAAACCCGGGTATCCGGGATGGTGGAAAACAGGTTATTTACTTCTTTCAGTTCCCGTAGAAGAGGCTGGCGGTGGAACAAATCTCCTGCTATAAATAACAAATCCACCGGATTCTCGCGGATACCCGCAATAACCCGGCGGAAAGTTTCCCAGATTTCTTCCTCCCGCCTGCTGCTCCATGGACAGCCCCTGTCAGGAACTGCACCAAGGTGTACATCTGCAAGATGAATAAATCTCATGCCAATCTCTCTTTCTATAACATTTTTGATATCTGCGGATTGCTCTGCAGCTTCAATGCTCCCACAATACTGATATCAGTCAAATTATAAATCACAGTTTTTAACAGTTCTTGGGAATGGAATTACGTCGCGGATGTTGCCCATGCCGGTAAGGTACATTACGCAACGTTCAAATCCAAGACCAAATCCTGAATGGCGTGTGGAACCATATTTACGAAGATCAAGATAGAAGTCATAATCCTCTTTCTTAAGTCCCAACTCGTCCATACGTTTCTCAAGTTTCTCAATGTCATCCTCTCTCTGGCTTCCACCGATGATCTCACCGATTCCAGGCACCAGACAGTCCATAGCTGCAACAGTCTTGTTATCCTCATTCATCTTCATGTAGAAAGCTTTGATCTCCTTCGGATAATCTGTTACAAATACAGGTTTCTTAAAGATTTCTTCTGTAAGATAACGTTCATGCTCTGTCTGCAGATCGCATCCCCAGAATACTTTGTAGTCAAATTTATCGTTGTTCTTCTCCAGAAGCTCTACTGCTTCTGTGTAAGTGACATGACCAAACTCAGAATTGATCACATGGTTCAGTCTGTCCAGAAGTCCCTTATCAACAAAAGAATTGAAGAAATTCATCTCTTCCGGTGCATTCTCCAGTACATAACGGATCACATATTTCAGCATTGCCTCTGCAAGATCCATGTTGTCATTTAAATCTGCAAATGCGCATTCCGGCTCGATCATCCAGAACTCTGCCGCATGGCGGGTTGTGTTGGAATTCTCAGCGCGGAAGGTTGGTCCGAAAGTATAAACATTGCGGAATGCCTGTGCAAAAGTCTCGCAGTTTAACTGTCCGCTTACTGTCAGATTAGTTTCTTTTCCGAAGAAATCCTGAGAGTAATCTACAGCACCCTTGTCATCTGTCGGAACGTTGTTCATATCCAGAGTAGTTACCTGGAACATCTCACCTGCACCTTCACAGTCGCTTCCTGTGATCAGCGGAGTATGCACATAAACAAATCCCTGCTCCTGGAAGAAACGGTGAATCGCATAGGCACACAGAGAACGTACACGAAATACTGCCTGGAATGTGTTTGTTCTCGGACGGAGATGTGTGATGGTTCTTAAGTATTCAAGACTGTGGCGTTTCTTCTGAAGCGGATAATCAGGTGCAGAATTACCCTCTACTGTAACTTCTGCTGCCTGGATCTCAAATGGCTGTTTTGCCTGTGGAGTTGCTACCAGTGTACCTTTGACAATGATCGCTGCACCTACGTTTAATTTGCTGATCTCAGCAAAGTTCTCCATTGTATCGTGATAAACTACCTGAAGAGTCTCAAAGAAGCTTCCGTCGTGAAGCACGATAAATCCAAATGTCTTGGAGTCACGTACGCTTCGTACCCATCCGCCTACTGTAACCTCTTTATCCAGGTATTTTTCTCTCTCTTTGTAAATCTCTTTTACTGTTGTTAACTTCATATCTATGTTTCCTCTTTCTCCTCATCGTTCTGGTCTTACACAAAAAGACGAAACGCTGTTTCAGATAACAGCCGTCTCGCCTTTTAGTATAGACTATTCCCTGTTTTCACGCAAGGAGTAATCTGGTATTTAACTATGTTTTTTCTTTTGTCAGGTGTAGCAAAATCATGCTCTCTGCCATTTGGTCAGGCAGGCACTCTCAATGAATCCATACATTTTGCAAAAATACGCTTATATGTCCTTGTAGTATAGTGAAGCCCGTCATCTACCGTACCGGTTCCGTAATGATCACTGGCAAAGCTGTATCCTGTTGATTTCAGATAAGAATACATATCAATATAAGTATAAGCAGAAGACAGATTTGCTTTCATATACTGATTGAATGATCTGACTGCCGCCTCACTTCTGTCCGCTCTTCCCGCATTGGGAAGCATCAGACGATTCACCGGATTTACAGACATGAAGTACAGTTCACATCCTTTGCTTTTAAGCTGTGGTGCAATCCAGTTATAATACTCCGCATAATCTGCAGATTTTGACAAGTCGTTTACTCCAAAATTAAAGATCACTGCGGTTTTCTTTGAAAGAATACTGTTGGAATCGTGCTGTACTATGGAATAAAGCTGAGCCCATCCTGTAGTGGTAAACCAGTCCAGTCCCTTTCCTGCCGAGCAGACAAACTTCACATTTTTAGTCGCAGATTCTCCCATTCCTGTCAGAACATTTTCCATAAATTCCGTACGGGAATCACCTACAAAAATCACCTGTTTATATTTATAGATATCTACCTGCGGAAGCTGATCCTCTGTAAGGTCTGTTTCCGTTGTTCTGTTAAATACCACTGCATAGAGATCCACATTTCCATTTACCGTGATTTTTTCTTCTGCCTCATACTGCGGAGAAACACTCTGCATTGGTTTTGTGGACCACCCCATAAAAGTATAACCTTCCGCATCCCTTACGCCCGGAAGAGAATAAGAACTTCCTTTTGCCAGAGTCGTTTTCTGCCAGGTGCTGCCGTCACATCTGTGAAAAGTCAGCTGTACTGCCTTCTTCTGTACCGCATAAAGAGTGATATTTTTGTTGACTGTACATTTCGCCTTTGCTGTTGCTTTCTCAGAATTTTTCTTACTTGACCATCCCTGGTTAACATAACCGGTTCTTGCCGGTACTTTTGCAAAGGTAACAACCGTTCCCTCTTCTACTGTCTGAGTAAGTTTTTGATAAGCCGCATTAGTGCTTCCATTTCCCAGATAGTAGCTGACCGTATAATAATTACTCTTTCTGCGCACTGCATAGAACTGAGTTGCCTTTGTAATCTTTACTGTATCACCGGCTGAATATTCCGGTTCTGTTTCTCCCTTTTCAGTTGTCCAGCCCAGATTTGTATAGCCCTTTACTTTCGGCACATCAGGCAGTGTCACTTTCTGATTTTTTGACGCATACATGGTGAGCGAAGTATAAATTTTGCTGGTACTTGTTCCATTATTGTTATTGAAAGTAACTGTGTAAGGCAATTTCTTATATACAGCATAGAGAGTCAGTGTTTTTGATATAGTCACATTCTGGCCTGCTTTATAGTCAGCTTTGGAGGCTTTTTTACTCTTTGACCATCCCAAAGACTGATATCCTGTCTTGACAGGCACCTGCGGCATTGTAACTGTAAGTCCTTTTCCGACTTTCTGATTCAGTCTGGTAAATTTACTGTTGCTTGCCCCCGTATTGGTCTTAAAATTCACCTGAAGTGCTGTACGGCGCACAATGTAAAAATCTGTGTCGCCGGTCACTGTAAATTCTGAATTCAGTTCATATTTTACAGCAGAACTTCCCTTTGTATCTGTCCATCCATAATTAATGTATTTAGATGATGGCATATCCGGAAGTATGACGTTTTTTGTCTCATATGCCTGCAGAATCCCATTGGAAAACACACTGGTTCCTGAATTATTATAAAGGGAAACCGTACATTTCTTTGGCATATAGAAGTTCAGGATGCCTTTTTCGAGAAACAGATTCCAGCTCTCGCCTTTCTTCAGAGTAAGAATATCTCCACCCTTCAGAGTGATCGCATCTCCAAGTTTTTCATTTTTTTCCAGTTTCCACATATCTGGTGCACCTGTATCCGGTACATTGGGAAGGATCAAAGATTCACCCCAGGACATCACTGTTCGCAGCTGTTCGCATTCATTTCCTTCTCCGTCTATAAACCGGAGCATTACCTCTTTCTCCGGATTAATCGTCGGCGTGGGAGATGGTGATGGTGTGACTGAAGGAGTCGGTGTTGAAGACGGCATCGGTGTGACCGAAGGAGTCGGTGTTTCTGTCAGTGCAGGTGTACCCTCCGGTGTCGAAGTCACTGTTGGTGTTGGTGACAGTTCCGATGCCATTACTTTCTCCGAATCAGAAGCTGCCGGCAAAGTATTTTCTGTATCAGTTATGCACGAATCTTCTTCCCCTGAACTGAAAATCTCTTCAAAACTGTCCGGAGTGCCGAACTCTGCTGCCTGTACGGGAACTGTTGCAGTGATCAGTGCCACAGTCAGAAACACACTTGCCAGACGCTTTCCTCTTTTGTGTCTTTTTCTGTACATATTTACCTCCATTTTGCAAAAACGTCCCAACATAAAATATGCGGGACGTTCTCTATGCATTCCCAATCATTCAAAAACATCTTCAGACTGCCCGGCTTTTGATCAGAACCGCCACAACCTGCTCATATGTAAATAATACCAGATTTGTCATCCTGCTATGTAAACACTGTTTTCTTATGGTTGAAAATATTCCTTATAATTTATTGATAAACCTCATAAATGCTTCTCTGCCTTCAGCAGTGCATTTATATACGCCGGCATCCTCAAGTACATGAACGAATACATTACCGACTTCTTTTCTGAGAACATCCTGAATGTTGTCTTTATCAAGGTTGTCATATTTCGGAAGGAATTCTGCAACCCACGCTGCATGTTTCTCAATCTTCTCATTGGAAGAAATGTCTTTTCCCTCCAGAATATATTCTGCCAGAAGTTCCAATTCTTCTTTTAATCTTGCCGGAAGTACGGCAAGTCCCATTACTTCGATCAGACCAATATTCTCTTTCTTGATATGGTGATACTCTGCATGCGGATGGTATACACCAAGAGGATGCTCATCAGTAGTAATGTTATTTCTAAGTGTGAGATCCAGTTCAAACATATCTCCGGATCTGCGGGCGATCGGTGTGATCGTATTGTGCGGTTCTCCATCAGTTTCAGCAAAGATAAACGCACTTTCGTCTGTATAACCTCTCCACGCTTCCAGAACATGTGTAGCAAGCTCTATCAGTCTCTTCTCATCCTTATGACGGATCCTTAAAACTGAAAGAGGCCATTTAACAATACCTGCTTCTACATCCTCATATCCCGGAATAGTCACATGTTTCTCGATCGGTGCTTTTGCCATTGCGAAAGTATAATGTCCGCCCTGGAAATGATCGTGACTTAAAATAGAACCGCCTACGATAGGCAGGTCTGCATTGGATCCCAGGAAGTAATGCGGAAAAAGTTTTACAAAATCAAAAAGTTTAATAAAGGTATTCTTCTCAATCTTCATCGGAACATGCTGACTGTTAAAGACGATGCAATGCTCATTGTAATACACATATGGGGAATACTGAAATCCCCAGGGGCTGTCATTTACAGTGATAGGAATGATTCTGTGATTCTCTCTGGCAGGATGATTAACTCTTCCTGCATATCCTTCGTTCTCCGGGCAAAGAAGACATTTCGGATAACTGCTGGATTTTACAAGCTTGGCAGCAGCGATTGCCTTCGGATCTTTTTCCGGTTTGGAAAGATTGATGGTGATATCGATTTTACCATATTCACTGTCTACTGTCCATTTCTGATCTTTCTTTACACGATAACGACGAATATAATCGCTGTCCTGACTGAGTTTATAGAAGTAATCGGTTGCTTCCTGTGGATCTTTCTCATATCTGCTCCAGAACTCATTCTGTACCTGCGCCGGACGCGGCATCAGACAGTTCATAAGTCTGGTATCAAAAAGGTCTCTGTACACAACACTGTCTTCTATGAGATTTCTCTTCACAGCCTCATCCAGAAGTGCATTTAATACCTCTTCAAGATTGATATCCCTGTACTCTTCCTCAGGTTCCACATATTCGTCTTCTTTAAAGACATCCAGAAGAAGATTTATTGTATAATTCTTCTCGCAGGCCGGTGTAAGTCCTGTTTCTACTCCGTACTGTACTAATTTTTTAATGTTCTCATATAACATCTGTACGTTCCTCCGTTTCGCTGTTACTGTTTCACTCTTACAGTAACGTATTTAAACAATAAATTTCTCTGCCACTGTTTGTCCTTTTTAGAATACTCAAATATCAGTGAAATGTAAAGAAGCATTTTTACAATTTTTTGGATGAATAACCGGCAGGTTGCTGTCGCGTTACTGTTCGCTCCGTTCTCAGCTGCCTGCCGGTTATGTTTTTCATCAGTAATTTACTGTTTCTATATAGGTGATAAACACATTTCCGGCTTTCTGGAAAAGATCCGTACTGTCATTCATTCCATACGGATAGGTCTCTTTTTTAACCGGATCATACAGCCAGGTATTATATTCATCATATCCTACGATCACCACGCTTGTATCTGCTCCCGTTTTGGCAATTACCGGACGCTGTGCACTTATCTCGTACAGCACACTGTCCAGACTGCAGCCGGAAAGATCGATCACAGTTCCGGTCTTTTTGAGACTCTTTTTCAGGGTTTTAATATCATAGGTTCCCTGAAGCACAATCTCCGGAATCCCTTCTGTATCTATCTGCATTTTTGTCTTTTTATTTCCACGTTCCCATACATACTGCTGTGTACGGTTCAGCACTACACCTCCCAGCGTATCTGCACGCAATACAGCCTTCGCCGGATCTGTATAGATACCGTTCAGTCCGCCCTGTCCGTAAACATAATATGCTGTTTCCTGAGGAATCTGAGTGTCCAGAACAATGTCTTTCCGGTCGGAACTGCTTACCTTTGCATACATAGTCAGCGGAGAATCTGTCTGTTTGGTTGTGTTAAATACCAGTTTCACACGAACACCTGTCCTGGATGCAGAAATAAGTTCGATTTTTACTGTATTTGCCGCTGCCTTTTTATTATTCATGATCGTATCTTTCTTCTGGGCAACATAAGAGGTTTCTCCGGATTTTGCAGAAAGTTCAAACTCGATCAGAGTATTTCCTACTGAAATATCAGTGATATAAAGTCCGTCTTTCCGGTATTCTTTTTTTACATTTCCTTCAAAATCTTCAATACGCAGAATGCGGATCCCAACAGATTTATGTTCCTCCTCATCTGTAAGAATATCTTCTTTATTCAGCATTCCATAAATCAGATCTTCATTCATAAATCCAACTGTACGAAGTCTCTGGCCTTTCTGCGGTGCGATCAGTCGGGTTTTACAGGTATCAAAATCAATTTCCTTGATATTTCCTTTTTCATCCCCCTCTGAAACCAGCCAGGCTGCATGATCATTATTATCGGAAGATACAAAATTCGCATTTTTTATTCCTTTTTCAAGAATTTCACTGGAGTTCTCTTCGATATTGATTCTGTAAAGATTCTTCGCCAGAATCAGAAACAGCTCATTCTTTTCATTGACATAGGACAGTTTTTCAAGATCTTTTTTCAGAAATTCAAATGATTCCGAAACAGGGATAAAGGCTCTTTCTTCTGCCACGTTTTTATCACGATTGTAATGGTAAACTGCAATTCCTTCATATCCTTCATGGCTTCCTCTGTTCATATATCCATAAAGTACGAAATCAATATCTCCTTCATCAGTTACTCTGACGATCTTGATGTCATGCTGAGTTCTGGAATCGCGGAAATCTCCGTCCTTCAATTTTCTGAAACTGAAAACCTGATTTACCTTTTCATTGCCCGGTGAATAGGACCACAGATCTCCCTCCTGCACAAAAGCTATCACAGTAGCAGCATCATTCATCATATATTCTACATTCTTATCGCGCACTCCAAGGATAATCCCATCATCCTCATAAACAGGCAGTGTACCATCAAAGACCTGATTTGCAGAACGCTGGAAATCCAGCAGATAAATCCTGGTATCCTGATATTTCATTCTGTAAAATTCTTTTACGTCATATAATTCCGTTTCCTCATCATCATTCTGCGAAGTCAGCTGATATTCCAGCACAACGCTGGCAGTTGTCTCATTGATCTCTTTGATCACAGGAATTCCCTCCTGACACAGCTGCGGAGCAAGATTCCCCCAACTGATCTCACTCAGGGAAGAATTAATATTAATCCCCGAATAATTCGTTGCTGCTCCTGTTGTCTGTGGTTCCAGATAACTTCCCAGTGCATCTGCTGACTCTTTGTCAAGACACGCTTCATAAAAATATTTTACAAAAGCTGCATAATCTGATACATGTACCTGTGACCTGGAAACAACTCTCGTATAATAATATGCTGTACCCTCATCCAGTTCCAGGGCAATCTGCATGGAATATTCCTGATTCATACGCAGATCACTGCCAATCTCCACGTCTACGGACAAATACTGATCTTCTTTTACAAGATTCTTAATCTTCTTATTTTCAAGGACTTTACTTCCATCAGATGTACGGATCTCATAAGAAAAACTCTTTACTTCCGAATCATAGGGATTCACTTTAAATGTCAGTTTTTTTGATGTATCCAGAGGAGTCACACTGTCTCTGGTAAAATCCGCCTGCATAGGCTGCGCATATCCATACATCCGGTTTATCAGCGTATCATTCATATCCACCATGACTTCCGGAAACACTGCGTCATTAAAATCAGAACGGTTATCTGTGGATTCACTGTTAAGAAGCAATGCAGTACCTGCTGTACCAAGCAGAAATACCAGAAGAAGAATACCTGCTTTTTTCAGTATCCTTTTCATCGCACACTCCCTTCCTGTTCTTTTTCATTCAGAAGCCTGTCCAGTGTGGGATGGATATTCAGGGCTGCAAGCATTTTCTCCACCTTACCCTGGTCTGATCTTTTCCCTGTTCTGACTGCTCTGATCAGGAGATTCTTAGGTGTATGTTCCATATCAATAAACTCCAGGATCTGGGTATCATAACCTTTGCTCTCCAGAAGATCTGCACGCACAGCATCTGTGATCAGCGCAGACATCCTTTCTTTCAGGATTCCATAGCGCAGAACCGGCTCCAGCATTTCATTTTTGATCTGTTTATTAACTTCATGCTGACAGCAGGGTACGGAAAGAATGACTTCAGCTCCCCATTCCACTGCCTTGGCAAGTGCATAATCGGTAGCTGTGTCACAGGCATGAAGCGTTACCACCATATCCACACAGGATACACCTTCATAATCTGCAATATCACCATGATAGAAATGCAGCTTCTCATATCCGTATCTGAGTGCCAGAGAATTACATTTCTCAATTACATCTGTTTTCAGGTCAAGACCTATGATATTTACATCATATCCTTTTAGTTCTCTTAAATAATAATACATGGCAAAGGTAAGATAACTCTTTCCACAGCCAAAATCCAGAATCGTTATTTCTCTGTCTCTGGAAAGTCTGGGAAGTATATCTTCAATAAATTCAAGGAAACGATTGATCTGTCTGAATTTGTCATATCTGGCATGGATAATCTTTCCCTGTTCATTCATAACTCCCAGATCGATCAAAAACGGAACCGGAACGCCTTCTTTAAGAATATATTGTTTCACCCGGTTATGTGCCTGGATCTGAACTTTTTCTTTCTGTTCATGGTGTTTCTGTTTAATAGTCATTTTCCCCTTTTTACTGACAAGAACAACCCCGTCTGTTACTGCACCCTGTGCCTGAAACTGTCTGAAATTCTCTGCAAGTTCTTTTTCCACATATTCAATCAGTTCCGTACGCCCGTAGTTTTTATGCAGAACTTTCTGTCCTTCTGTGGCAGATGCCTGATAACAGATCTGTCCTTTCAGCCGGATCGGACGAATCTTTATTTTTGATATGCCATCTTTATTTCTGCCGGCACTCAGAACAGCCTGTATCAGATTTTCATTTATCTGTTCTTCTAAATATTCTCTTAAATTTTTCATTGCTCTTTCTGTCTGTTAATGTTATATAATCTGTTGTAACTGTCCGGTGTACCAGCAAACCGATTTCCCGAACAATTACAATCTGTTTTAAAAGTATCTCCTGCAGCGATATCTGCGGCATCTTCTTCTGGATATTTCCTGACAAAGCATTACCTGTATCAGTTCATCCAGAAAATCCTCCCTGATAGCCTGAGTGCTTATTTCCGGTTCCATACTCTCCCTGATCTTGCAGCTTAAATGATAAATCATATATTTATCCGGATATTCATCATAAAGGCGGCTTCCCTCATAATCCATGAGATCACATTCCTCTTCTATTTTCTCCTGAATATGCTGTACAGTCCCCGGATAATAGGATTTCATCAGGTTAAATTCTTTATCCTGCATCCGTTCTCCTTCATACAGAAGAGGATTTGCATATGTGGTATAAAACGGAAAATATTCTTTCAGATACATCGTACGATCCTGCATTCTTTTCGATTGTCTATTTCAGTATATGCAAAGTTCTGCAGACTGTGCCGAAATACAGTTCACGTGCCGCTTTATTTCATCTGCTTCTTGCAGATTACAATTCCTGGATCATTCTTACAGTTAATTTGACACTGTGTTCAATTGCCGCCATCTCAAACTCAGCGTAATCCATGTGAGCACTTCCGTCTGCCTTATCAGAGATTGCTCTTACTACAAGGAATGGAATATGGTTCAGATAAGCAGCCTGACCGATAGCAGCACCTTCCATCTCTACTGCAAATCCGCCAAATTCTGAAATGATGGCATCTTTAACGCTCTTATCTGAGATAAACTGATCTCCGGAACAGATTCTTCCTTCAAATACACTGATCTCAGGATTTACTTCTTTACATACTTTTGCAGCCAGTTTACGAAGTTTTTCATCAGCAGGGAAGGAAAATTCATCCATCTGCGGAATCTGACCTTTCTTATATCCGAAGCCGATTGCATCCATATCATGATGCAAAACATCTGTGGAAAGAACAATATCCCCAATATTTACATCATTATTCAGACTTCCTGCAATTCCTGTATTGATCACCGCTTCCACACCAAATACATCTGCAAGGATCTGTGTGCACATACCTGCGTTTACTTTTCCGATTCCTGAGCGTACAACAACTACTTTCTTTCCTTCCAGAGTTCCCTCATAGAAATCCATACGGGCTCTGGATGTAATTGTGACATCCTGCATTTTTTCCTTGATTTTTGCAACTTCCTGTTCCATTGCTCCGATAATTCCGATACATTTCATTATTAAAACACCTCTTCTTTGTATATTGTAATTTTTCATTTTCATGGTATCAGGTTCAGATGTGTAAACAGTGACAAATGTTCCTGACATTTCTTTATTATAGCAAAACTTTATTTATATGGAAACTTTTTTTATCCTCTGTTATAATACAATTGCTATTTTATGTTACTGTTCACATATCACTATTCCGCGAGGTGTTTTGGCATGAATATGCCAAAATCCCGAGACATACAAGCCAAAATTCCATTGCCGCAGGCAATCTGGAATAAATTTTGGCTACGTTACTGAGAACGAAGTAAACAGTAACGTAGTGGTATATGAACAGCAGCATTTATAGTTACATTTTTTCACACAGGAGGAAACATATCATGACGTATAAAACAAAAGGTGTCTGCGCCAGCCATATTGAATTTGAAGTAGATGACAATAAGAAAGTCCACAATGTCCGTTTCATCGGCGGATGCAGCGGAAATACCCAGGGTGTAGCCAGTCTTGTAGAGGGAATGGATGCAGAGGAAGTGATCAGCAGATTAAAAGGAATCAAATGCGGATTTAAGAATACCTCATGTCCGGATCAGCTTTCCACTGCACTGGAGGAAGTTCTGAACAAATAAACAACTGTGGAAATACTGAACAGTTACGCAGGTGACCATATAAAATATCCCACGAAAACTATAGCAAGCCTCTTAAATAATGTAAATTGAATCAATATATTATTTACAAAGATTGCTATAGATAAAGTTTCGTGGGATATTTTTTTAATTTACATATCTGTCCTGTCCCATTTATCACACAGGGACTGAACATCTCTTGAAAATCTTTCCAGATCTTTATTCGGCGTTCCTTCATTTTTCCTGATAACCGTAATAAGCCTGTAACCAAGTGCCAGAAGTTTCTCGAAGGCTCTGGCTGCTCTTGTTGCCTTCGGTGATGCAGATGCTTTCTGGATTTTCACACCCTTTGCCTCATACAGACATACATCGTCTGCCAGATCATAAACCGTACCGCTGAACGGAGCCATTGTATCATACCCCAGTTCATCTGTCAGACGTTTTGCAAAAATCTCTGTAACTGTATCATCTCCATGAGTAACAAAGACTTTCTGCGGTTTCTCCTCAAATGCCTTCGCCCAGTCTAAAAGGCCATTCACATCCGCATGACCGCTGATTCCCGGCATCTGGCAGATATGCGCTGCCACATGAACAGGTTCACCAAACAGTTTCACATCTGCAGCCCCCTCGATCAGTGCTCTTCCAAGAGTACCGACCGCC
The DNA here is from genome assembly GCF_056339915.1 of Blautia sp. ZXY-1-B12. NCBI lineage: Bacteria > Bacillati > Bacillota > Clostridia > Lachnospirales > Lachnospiraceae > Blautia > Blautia sp. ZXY-1-B12. The sequence continues at coordinate 14,272 of NZ_JBWJVP010000229.1, forward strand.
TGATATCCTACAAAAAGAATCGTATTCTTCTCATTCCACAGATTATGTTTCAGATGGTGCTTGATACGGCCTGCATCACACATACCACTGGCTGAAATGATTACCTTGGGCTCCTCATCATAATTGATCGACTTCGAATCATCACTGGTGACGGAAACCTTCAATCCAGGGAAACTGATTGGATTAATTCCCTTTTGGATCAGTTCCATCGCTTCTTCATCAAAACAGTCATACTGATGCTCCGAGAAAATCGTGGTAGCTTCATTTGCAAGAGGACTGTCCACATATACTTTAAATCCGTCATGTCCATACACCAGTCCGTCTGCCTTGATCTGTCTGATAAAGTACAGCATTTCCTGCGTACGTCCCACTGCAAAAGAAGGAATCACAAGATTTCCTCCTCTGTCAAAGGTTTCCTGGATGATTTCTGACAACAGTTTCACATAATCAGGCTTTTCTCCATGACTGCGGTCACCGTAAGTGGATTCCATAACTATATAATCTGCATGGTGCAGATACTCAGGATCCTTGATCAAGGGCTGGCAGGTATTTCCAATATCTCCGGAGAATACAATCTTTTTCTCTGTATCCTCCTCCCTGATCGTCAGCTCAATACTTGCAGAGCCCAGCAAATGGCCTGCATCAATAAACCGGGCTGAGATTCCCTCTGCAGGAGTGATCATCTTATTGTACGGGCATCCCACAAAGTTTCTGATCACTCCCATGGCATCTTCCATTGTATAAGCCGGAACAAATTCCGGTTTGCCCTGTCGTCTGCCTTTACGGTTTCTCCATTCTGCTTCAAACATCTGAATGTGCGCACTGTCTCTGAGCATAATATCGCATAAATGGCTGGTGGCATCTGTGGCATATACCGGTCCCCTGAACCCCTTTGCATAAATAGCCGGAAGATTACCTGAGTGATCTATATGTGCATGTGTCAGAAGAACAAATTCTATCTCTCCCAAAGCCACTGGTATTTCTGCATTTTCATAATAATCCGGTCCCTGCTCCATTCCGCAGTCTACAAGAAACTTGTGACCTGCTGCCTCCAGATAATAACAAGATCCCGTAACCTCATGAGTTGCCCCGATAAATGTAATCTTCATATAAAAACCTCCCTTCAGATTTTGATGTACTCTCGGAATCTTTTTGTACTTGATTTTATGAGAAGATTTTTTGTCAGATGTGCCCGAATTTTTGAGGCGTACGCGGTGCGTACGTTGATAAAATTCGGATGCATCTGGCGAAAAATCAGCCATAAAAGCAAGTGCAATAAAGACTCCGAGAGTACATTTTTGATATCCCCAATTGTTTTGCTGCATTTTGCCTGTTTAACCCGGCAGCTTTTTACTGCTTTTATGATCCTTCTATATTGTATTAATTATACACTACAATGAAACAAATTAACAATATCTTTTCTGAAAACAAAAAGCAGAAACAGTTTTTTTTCGACTGTTCCTGCCTTTCTTTGCATCTGCCACGTAAGAATTTTAAAAATTTGCCGATATTTTAATGATTCTCTGTCGGTCAGTGCATAAATATATAACGTTTTGTTCCGAGCCTTTGATCCGCACACTTATCCGAAGAATAAAATGCCGGATTTCTGCTTCGCAAACTTTCATTACATATACTATGCGAATCAAATCGGCAAATATCACACAAAAAAATAAAATTTTTTTATTTTTTTTCAAAAACGGATGTCTTCTGATATGTCTGCGTATTTTTATCCGGATATCGACAGTCAGCTATAGCAGTCATTCCCACCAGCGCAGTCAACATAACTACTGCCACTGCGGCAGCTGCAGATTTCAGGATTCTGTGAGTCCTGTTCCAGTCATACTCAAGAATTTCAAGTTTTTCCTTTGCCGCCCTGGTGCTTCCTGTCTTTTCAGCTCTGGCTGCTTCATTGAAATCCCCTGTTTCTCTCAGTCGGGTGATCAGCCGATCATACCCCGCCCGGATCTTCTCCTCGGATTCTTCCGGAAATTCATCCCATGAGGTTTTGCCTGCTACGTTCAGCAATGCGGATTCAAGTATTTTGGTTTCCGCATCATACTGCTCTTGAAGTATTTTGTCTATCTGCTGATTTTTTGTCTGTATATCTGTTTTGTTCTTCATAATATTTAACTTTCCTTGACAATTTCTCCCCCTGGGTTCATATTAAATAGTAACGTATAGCAATTCCATAAAATAATGAATCCGGACATTTTCGCAGGATTTCACATATTCCCTGCAGTCTTTTATAGAATTGTTGTAACTATTCAGAATAAAACAGGAGGAATCTCTATGAAACATATTGTGCTCACCGGCGGCGGCACAGCCGGACATGTGACTCCGAATATTGCTCTGATCCCACGCCTTAAGGAGCTTGGATACGAAATTTCCTATATCGGATCCTACGATGGAATCGAAAAAAAGCTTATTGAAGAAATGAATATTCCTTATTACGGAATCTCATCCGGAAAGCTGAGACGTTATTTTGATCTGAAAAACTTCACAGATCCATTTCGTGTACTGAAAGGATTCGGTGAGGCCAAAAAATTATTGAAACAATTAAAACCAGATGTGGTTTTCTCCAAGGGTGGCTTCGTGACTGTCCCGGTTGTAATCGCTGCCGGTCAACGTAAAATTCCTACCATCATTCATGAATCAGATATGACTCCCGGACTTGCAAATAAGATCTGCATTCCATCTGCAACAAAAGTATGCTGTAACTTCCCTGAGACTGTAAAAAGTCTTCCTGCTGACAAAGCAGTACTTACAGGTACTCCTATCCGTCAGGAATTATTAAACGGAAGTAAAGAGGCAGCCCGCGAATTCTGTGGTTTCACAGATGACAAACCGGTTCTTATGGTGATCGGCGGAAGTCTTGGTGCCGCATCTGTCAATGAAAATATCCGCAAAATCCTTCCGGAACTTTTAAAAGAGTTTCAGGTTATCCACCTGTGTGGTAAGGGAAAAATGGATGAAAGTCTCAAAGACACAAAAGGATATGTACAGTATGAATATATTAAACAGGAGCTTGCCGATCTGTTTGCTCTGTCTGATATCGTTATCTCCCGCGCAGGTGCCAATGCAATCTGTGAACTGAATGCTTTAAAAAAACCCAATCTTCTGATCCCGCTTTCTGCAAATGCCAGCCGCGGTGACCAGATCCTCAATGCACGTTCATTTGAACGTCAGGGATTCAGCATGGTACTTGAGGAAGAAGAGATTACAGAAAGCACACTTTTAAACGTAATCCGCGAACTGTACCAGAACAGAGAGTCCTATGTTCATGCCATGTCAGAAAGCAGTCATATGAATTCTATTGAAAAAATCACCGGGCTGATCGAAGACTGCGTAAATAAACAGTAATCACCGGGTTATTTTCTTATATTCCCTGGCAAGCCAGCGTCTCGTCCTCATGACTCTGTTATTCACATTATTTTCTGTGATATGATAATGTCTGGCAACGAGACGCGTTGGTATGTCATATAACGTTACACTGACATAGATTTCATAATTTGTCCTGTTCTTTTCTCTCAGTTTTTCAAATATCGACTGCAGGTATCCTGCTGCCTCCAGATTCAGAACAATCTCATCTACACGATTACCTTTTCTTACCCGCATATCTGTCATTTCCAGAATCGCATCTGAGTTCGCATATTCATATTTCCTGAAGGCCTTTTTGCGATGATCGGATGCCTTATGGTAGCTGATTCTGACAATCAGATTCTCCAGTTTCTTTTCATCTGAAAAATCCACACTCCGGCCCATATGAAACAAAGTCTCAAATACGTCCTGACAGACATCTTCTGCTTCGTCTTCATCGCCAAGGATAAATTTTCCAATATTGAACGCCCGCGAGCGGTATTTCCTGTAGATACTTACAAAATCTATATTCTCCATCTTTTGTAATGTGCTGTATCAGAATATCAGGACAGCTGCTCCTTTACTTTTAACAGGATTTCTTCTTTATCTGCATCACTGAGCTCACCCGGGTGCCATGTGATTCCCACCTGATCTCCTTTATATCTCGGAATCAGATGCATATGAAAATGAAATACTGTCTGCCCTGCACACTCGCCATTATTCTGTACAATATTAAATCCGTCACATTTCAGTGCTGCTGTCATCGCTGTCGCCATTTTCTTTGCAAGAATCATTGCCTTTGCAGCCATTTCATCCGATAATTCATAAATATTGGCAGCATGCGATTTCGGAAGGATCAGCGCATGTCCCTTACTCGCCGGGCCCAGGTCAAGAATTACCCTGAAATTCTCATCCTCATAAAGTGTTGCAGCAGGAATCTTTCCATTAGCGATTTTACAAAAAATACAATTTTCCATCTTTAAATCCTTCTTTCTTAAAATTCAAGATTTTGATTTGCAATAATCAGTAATACTTGTCGTTTTATTGCGAATTTTTCAGGACGAAATCAGTTGCGGCTGAAAGTTCACAATGATACACTTTTCCTGAGGTGATAATATGCAGATTGAAATAACAAAACAATCAGAAAAAGATTTTCGTTTTCTTTTATCCAGACTTTCACATGAAATCCGTAATCCGGTCACGCTGATCAACAGTGAACTTCAGTTGATGGCTTCCTCTCACCCGGAACTGTGCAGTTACAGACAATGGGACAGTCTTATGGATAACCTTGAATATGTAAAAGAACTGCTGAAAGAACTCTCTGACTTCAGCCATGCACAGACAGTTACTCTTGTTCCCGTAAATCCCGCGGAATTTCTAACCACTGTTTTATCCTGTCAGAAAAACACTCTGGACTATCTGGGAATCCGGCTGGAAATACATGTGGAACATACTTCTTCACCTGTTTTTCTTGACCGGATAAAAATGCGTCAGGTCATATTTAACCTGATCAAAAATTCCTGTGAAGCCATCGATCAGCCAGGCGGAAAGATTATTGTAAATCTCACCCCTGCAGATTCCGGCATCTGCATCTGTATTAAAGATAACGGATGTGGTATGACGCATAAGCAGACTGAGAACATCTTTCATCCCTTCATTACATATAAACCGGAAGGAACCGGTCTCGGGCTTGCAGTAACAGCAGAAATCATCTCTGCACACCATGGTCAGATCAGGGTTTCCAGCACTCCCGGTCAGGGTTCTGCCTTTTATATTTATCTGCCGGCATCCCCTGAATAAAGGTCGGTTATCCTGCACGCTGCGAAGGGTGATAAAGCAGAACTGCAAGCAGGAATCCACAGATAAGACCGCCTACATGTGCCGCATTGTCCACTCCTTCGCTTGTAAAACCAAAATAAAGCGAAAAAGCAGCCATGATCACTACCTGTCTGGCAGAAAGATCTTCAATATGACCTCTGCCCCTGATCACAGCATAGATCATTGCACCCATCACAGCAAACACTGCACCGGATGCACCTGCCGAAACTGCAAAATCCGCACTGTCCAGTTCCAGGAACAGACACAGCAGATTTCCACCCATTCCTCCCAGAAGATAGATCAGCAGATATTTCAGTTTTCCAACTGTACGCTCCAGTCTGCCTCCAAGCACAAACAGTACCAGCATGTTATTTCCAAGATGCTGCGGTCCAAAATGAAGGAACATACTTGTAAAGATCCTATAGTATTCTCCCTGCATAATGGCGGGAGTATATGCCGCTCCGCACTGAAGCATATGCATGGTATCCTCTGATCCTCCGGTAAATTCCACTGCAGTAAAAACGAGAATATTCGCCAGAATGAGAAGCACTGTAACCGGTGCCTTTTTCAGTTCTTCCAAGTTTTACCTCTTTTCTGTTTCTTTATCTCAAAAACAATGTACCATTACTAATTGTAGCAGACCTCCTGTATTTTGTAAAAACATTTATTCCAGAAATATATATCTTGCCTGTGCAAAATCCACTTCATCTTCCGGTTCAAGCTGATATTCCTCATCCGGACGAAGTAATCTTCCATTTACAGACGTTCCGTTTCTGGAATTCATATCACTAAGGAAATAGTTTTCTTCTTTTTTTCGTATTTTTGCATGGATACGGCTTACGGTAGGCAGGCTGATCACCGCATCACAGGCAGTTTCCAACTTTCCGATCACAGTCAGATCTTCATTGAGATAAATGGTCGCCAGTTCTCCCGGTTCTTTGCTCACCAGACTTGCAGGTCCGCTTACTGTTCCGGCAGATAGTACTACTGTTTCACCATAGTCCATATGTATCCGGGATGATTCGGAAGTTTTTTGTCCACAGTCTGACATTTTCTGCCCATTCACCGGCTGACTCTGATTTGTTTGCTGATTTCTCTCCACTGTCTGGGACAGGTTTTCATATAATCTGTCCTCCCATTTCTGCTCTGACACTTTTCCTTCTGCTTCTTTCCATCCTGATCTTTTCCCTGATGTTTTCTTTTCTGTTTTATTCCATGATGGCATATTTCTTATTTTTTCTATGTGTCTCACTGTTTCTCCTGATGCATACGTCTGTTCCGGGAGATGCAAAACTTTTTTTGTCTTTATAATACGCAGGCCCAGCATGATACCCGCTATAGCTATAACAATTACACCAAGTATGGTTTCCATTTCCACATGTGGCAGATATCCCTTCAGGATAGCAGCTGCCAGTCCACAGATCAGAACAGCAGCCGGCACAATAACACCGACCGGGTTCAGTCGGCCGGGTTCTTTTGAATCTTCTCCTTCTCTTACAAATTCATTCCGGTTTTCATTATCTTCCGGGAAAGTCTCTTCTTCTGCAAACTCCATCTCCTGCTCTGTCTTTTTTGTATTTATTTTTTCTTTCTTCTCCCCATTTACATCTGAACTCTGAGTTTTGTATAATTCTTCTTTAATATGCTCCAGATGAAAACTGTCTTCCATTGCTCTTTTATATACTCCATATCCAAGGATTACCGCATCCTGATCCTGATGGTCTATTTTCGGCAGAATATATTCTGTCAGAAGCTGAAACTGTTCTTTAATATCCTTCTCATATCCGGGCATCATGCAGAAATAAATCTGTCTTTTTTCAATATCTGTATAAATATATTCCGGCGACATTATAAACTGTCCGGGATTGATCAGATATTCCGCCGCATCTTCCATAGCCTTTACAAAACCACCGAAAATAAGCCTGAGATCTTCAACTCCCATCTTCTTTTCTTCATACAGCACATTCACCGCCTGTTTCGAAGTAATATCAAAATAGATAAAAAATCTGCCATCCATCCCCTGTATCCTGCACTTCAGAAGAGAGGGAATCACATTTCCCGCAAGCATCCTTACCTGATAGGAATCTGTATTGATCTCATTCTCACCATAGACAATGAGATAATTATGATTCATATCCCTCTTATATTCTGTCCGCATACTATTCTATTCCCCCATTTCTCTCAGTACCGCCTGCGCCGCCCGCAGTCTGCGGATATGTTTCACCGGATTTATCACTGCGGATTTCCCTTCTGTCCTCAAATGCCAGCTCAGATTGCCATACGACGAGATCGTGTCCAGGTCATAGGTTACCTGCACTTCTTTTCTCACATTTGTCTGGGTACCTAAATTCTCCGCCCCGAAAAAAGCCAATACTCCCCAGCTCCTCACTACGCATCCTTGCAGTATCATATATTTCTCCGTTTTTCTTAATCCCTTCCATGCTCCCGCTTACTGCCGATTCATAAGCTGCCGCTGTCAGCCATGCCCTGTTATGTACAAAAAAGCTCAGATAGATAAGTCCCATCAACACCAGCAGGATCAACGGCATGACACAGGCAGTCTCGATTGTAAAACTTCCCTTACGAATTATACTGTATTCATTTGTTATACAAAAATTATCTTTCATATCAAAAATCCTCCCAGATATCCTGCCAGCAGAAATGGCACAAACGGTATTTCCGTACTTCCCTTTCTGCAAAATCCCATCATCATGATGCCGGACCATACTGCACTGCAGATCATTCCCATAAAAAGTGTTGAAAAAAATTCTTCCGGGTACAGCACTGTCCCCAGTGCCATAAGCAGCCAGCCATCGCCCATTCCCACAGCACCTTCTGTAAGGATGCTGATCAGCACAAAGAGAAAACCTGTCCCCACGCACATAAGAACCTCCGGAACATTTCTTCTGCTATATATTGTCCACACAGTTCCGCAGACTGCAAATATTATGATCAGCAGAAGAGAAACCTGCTTTTTTCTGATATCTATCCATGAATTTATTCCCAGAAATCCAAGTACACATATTTCTTTTACGCCATTCATCTCCATATACATCTCTCCGGCAAAATTCAGCCACACCTGCTACATGCTCCCATTTCCGAAACAGAGGAAGCTTTTACCAGTCTTACCGAACGTTTCAGCCCACTGCAGGACTCCAGATTATGGTATCTGTTTCCCTGTTCCGTAACATATACCACTCCTGCCGGATTCTGATTCCTGCTGCAGATTTCACAGGCTGAATAATGCTCCCCGTACTTATTGGATGCAGATTTTGCGGAACTTCCGGGAATTTGTTTTAATGAAACATTCAGATAGCTGCAGCCCGGATTTTTATGGTACACACTGCCCGAGTCAGTTACATAAACCATCGGTTCTGTTTCTCCCTGCTCTCCTCCATTGTCAGGAAATTCGGTTCCTGTCCATGCATGGACTTTTACATGGTTATAAACTACAACATCCGGAAGAGGTATCAGTCCACCAAAGGGTTTATACGTGTAGATATCCGGCAGCGTAATATCATCAACACTGTCCCCACCCGGAAGATACGCATACATTCCTGCCTGTTTTGCCTTCGTACACAATGCAGTCAGATGTTCCGTCTGCAGTTTATATATATCCATAAACGAAATCAGCGTAACCATTCCCAGGAAGAACAGCGGCAGTACAAGTGCTGTTTCTACTGCCAGACTTCCCTTCTTAATCTTTCCCCGAAAAGAGGTGCAGAAAGATACTTTTACAGAAGAAACTTCTCCAATATGTTCTTTTGCATTTGTCCGAAAATATTTCCGACTCTTTTGGGGGAATAAAAGATCGTAAATATTGCTTAGAGAGACTTTTCTCCTTTCATAAATTTTTTTATCTTTTTTTTCCGATTTCTTCAATGCTTTGTTTTTCTTTCTGTAAAAGCATCTTTTCACACCTCTTTTCAGCAATTCATTCATAACAATACTGACGTATCACCTGAAATTCCTTTTTCCTGTTTGCTTTTACCTCCGCAAATGCCTCCAGAGCTACAACACAGGAATCCATATAAAAATTTGCCCTGCCTTTCTTTCTTATCGCATCTTCGATCATATCCATAGCTCTCATCACTTTCTTTTCCTTTGAAACAGGCAATATCAGAACCTGAAGGTAATCCTCATAGGACAATCCATGTTCATTGTTTTTCCGCATGGAATCCAGTCCTTCCATCAGACTTGAAAGATTAGACAGCGAAATCTGCCAGTCTGCGGAAGTTTTTACAAGGGGAATCTTCCCTCCTGCAAAAAGTTCTCTCACATCCAGTACGCTCTCCGCAAATGCCCAGCATAAAAGCAATGCAGACTCTATCACTACCGCTGCCGGAGGAACCAGAAATCCCGACGCAATGGCTGCAGCGAGTGCCTGTGCCTCTGTTCTTTTTACATTATCTGCCATCAAACATGCAAAGTTTACGCCTTCTCTGATGAACAAGAGCTTTGATGCCACAGATTTAAGGTTATCTATATCATTGTCTCTTCCTCCAAAAACATATTCCATCTGATATGCAAGACTTTCTTTTGACGGATCTGTGTAATTTCCCAGATGATTCATCAGATACTGCTGAAACAAAACCCCGGAAGTATAACTGCTATCTGCTGTCACTCCGTCCGGCATCTCCATTCCCTGTTGCAGCTGTCTTCCCGAAACCATTGTGTCTTTGCTGACTGTCCGGGTGGAAATTTCCCGTCCGGGTGGCAAAACCAGCTCCAGTATTCCCATTTTCATAATTCTTTTTATAATACTGATGGGATTGTCAGCCTGTGGCTGCGTCGGTGCTGGCTGGGTTGATATTTGTCCTTCCTGTTGCTGCCTGTTTTCAGCTTCCTGTGCTGCCTGCCGGCTTTTCTGAGAAGCCTGATTCATTTCCGAATCATATCTGTCGATGGAGCCTCCTGTCTCCGCCTGTTTCGCTTTCAGATCCGCCTCTTCTGTTTTTCTCTCTCGATCAGACATTTTGTTGAGAAGGAGCTGTACCCCCTGACTTCCAAGAGTTTCCTGCATATACTGCACAATCTGCTGATAAAAAACCTCTCCGCACTCATCTGTCAGAAGCCGGTAACCGGTAAGTCCGCTCTGATGCAGTTCAAGTTTCTGACTGTTCTGCTTTAACACCGGTTTCATATAGGATTCCAGATTATCGCAGATCTTTGCGAGATTAAGCTGCCCGCCTCCCATGGAACCATCCAGCGCAAACAGATCATATTCCTCAAGAAGTTTCCTGTCATACTGTCCAAATACAGAATAAAGTCCAATATCCATACTGTTGAGTATTTGGGTTCTGGCCGATGCCATACGTACAGATTCTATACTTGTACATACAAGAGACAAAAGCAGACTGAGTATTAATGCAAGAAATAATGTAATGCTTCCTCTTTCCTTTCCGCAATATTTCATACAGGAAGTACACCTCCTTCTCTTTTCATCTTAAATAGAATTACTCTGTTTGGCGATCTTTGAAAGAATGCTCTGCACCAGTTCGGTCAGCTGCTCTTTGAAAATAATGACAAGCCCGATCAGGACTACAAGAATCAGAATGATCTCCACAACACCTACAGCGTCTTCTTCCTCTGCGAATCTTCGTATCAGTCCGTTTTTCTTTTTTATCTGTCTTATCAATTGTCCCATTTTTTCCCTCCATATCCAAAAGCACCCTTTACGCTGCACAGAATTTACTGCAGCACCTTATCATGTTTCTCCGTAGAAAGACATAAAAGCAGGAATCATGACAATTGCCATAACGACAATAAGCATCATGATCATCGGCACCAGAAGTTTTGTGGCTGCAGCCTCTCCAAGAACACGTGCTTTTCTCTTTCGTTCTTCCCATGCTTCGGTTGATTCTCTTTCAAGCATATCAGCCATCTGTCTGCTGCCCTTCTGGAGATTCTGGATAAGAAGCGTGGCAAATGTTTTATACTTTGCCTGACCACATCTTTCTCCAAATCTTCTGTATGCTTCACTTTCAGAAACTCCGCTTTCCATCTCATAGCAGACAACCCGTATCTCTTCATACGCAGGTCTTGGATTCCGCTTTCTCTTTCTTCCATAATCCAGAGAAATTTTCTGGAATGCCTTTCTTACAGTCATTCCGGCCTGAACCAGAAGTGTAAATTTCATGATCAGTCCCGGATAATCCATAAGAAGTTCTTCATACCGTTTCTGAAGCTGAACCTGTTCTTCTCTCCCTTTCATCACAAGAATTGCCATTGCCGCAATAAGAAACAGTCCTGTCAGAAGCATTCCGGAAGTGTCTGCCGGACTTTCCCATTTTACCTTTTTTCCATTCAGCTTATCCGGAAGATAATAATAATCCGGATCACTACGCTGCTCGTTATACCGGGATACTGCCTCTGCAATACTTTTTTGTGCCTGTTCTTTTCTGGTCAGCTTCTTATTCTGTTTCGGTTCTTCCTCCTGCTCTTCCAGTTCCTTCTCCGGTACCTGAATGTACATGGAGACCGATTCTTCTCCGTCAACGGATACCATAAATTCCTTCTCATATGATCCTGTATCCTCCTTTTCCAGACGGTATCCCTGAGGATACACCTGTCCACCGTTTTGCAAAGTAAGGATCATGCCCAGCAGATTTCCGGCTATCGCTACTACCGCAAAAAGTCTGATACCATCCTTCCCTCCGATTCCGGAAGATGGAATCCATCCTTTTTTCCAGCCGGTCAGTGCACACAGGATCATAACAAAAATGACAACATGTACCCACATTTGTACTGTCACACCTCAATATCTACAATCTTTCTGCCAAGCCAGTATGCCGCAGCATAAATGACAAGACAGATACTCATTGCTGCAATTCCAAAGGGATTTCCATAAAGAACACTTAGGAAGCCCGGTGAAGTCATCTGCAAGTACAGGATAATTCCCACAGGCATAAGACTCATGATCATCTGTTCTGACTTCTTTGCTGCCAGTGTAGCCTCTATCTCTTTTTTAACGTCAATCTTATCTCCAAGCATACGAGACACCTTCTGAATTACCCGGTTCATATCACCACCTGTACGCTTGGCTGTATAAAATACAGAGGCAAAATTTTCGATATCTTCTATCTGACTTCTTTCTCCAAGATCCAGAAACAGCTCTTCCAGCGGAACACTGATATGCTGCTGGCTTTCAATATAGCGAAATTCCTCCACAATATCCGTTCCCTTTCCGTAGAGTCTCTCCAAATCTCTGACACAGGTTTTTACCGCGCTTTCCACCGAATATCCGGCCTGAACCGCAACACTCAGCGAAGTAAGTGCATCCTTAAACTGATAATTCAGATTCTTCCGTCTTTCCCTGATCATACGATTTTTCTGCCATTTCAGATAAAATACAGGAACGGGAAGCATAAGAAGCAACACCCATTTACTTTTGTAAAAAAGATAATCTGCCATTATGCACAACGCCAGTGCCTGTCCCATATATTTCAGAAGTTCTTTCATAGAAAAACGATAATGATCATAATTACGTTTCTGATAAAGCTGTTCTTTTTCTTTCCCTTTCATAGTTCAATCCCCGCTCTTTCCAGTTTTTCCACATGGAGGAGGGATGCTGTCTTTACAAGACCTTTCCCTTCCTGCCATTGATACAGCGGCCGGATACGGATTTCTCCATTTTCAAAACCGCACACCTCAGTTACTTCCAGCAATTTCCTTGATTTATCCCTCATTCTTCCCAGATGTACCAGAATATCCACTCCGGAAGCAATCTGTCTTCTGATTGCTTCCAATGGAAGATCAACGCCCATCAGAACCATTGTTTCCAGTCTGGATAACATATCCCTGGCAGAATTGGCATGGGCAGTAGACAGCGACCCTTCATGCCCTGTATTCAATGCCTGAAGCATATCCATTGCCTCTCCGCCGCGGACTTCTCCCACTATGATTCTGTCCGGACGCATTCGTAATGCAGATTTGATCAGATCTCTGATCGTAACGGAAACTGCTCCTTCCATGTTTGCCATCTTTGCTTCCAGCCGGACCAGATTGTCAATTCCCCTGATGCGAAGTTCTGCATTATCTTCTATTGTGATCAGTCTTTCGTCCCTGGGGATATATTCCGACATTGCTGCAAGAAATGTAGTCTTTCCGCTTCCGGTTCCGCCTCCTATGACCATGGAATATCTGGCCTTCACAAGCTTCTCCAGAAATTCTGCACATTCCTGTGTGATACTTCCCAGTGCGATCAGCTTTTCCATTGTAATGGGGTGTTCAGGAAAACGCCTTATAGTGAGAATCGGACCATTTAATGCAACCGGATAAATTACAGCATTTACCCTGGAACCATTTTCCAGTCTTGCATCCACGATCGGCATGGATTCATTGATCACACGATTACATTTTCCAACAATCTGCTGGATCACATCCTCCAGTTTCTCAGCAGAAGTAAAACTTTTATGCCATTTCATAAGCTTGCCGGCCCGTTCTACAAAAATAGTATCCGGCCCGTTTACCATGATCTCAGTCACTGTCTCATCATCCACCAGTTCCTGAAGCACATCCAGTTTGCGGACAGAATAAAACAGTTCCTGACGAAGCTGTACCTTTTCTTTCAGCGCAAGACGGACATCTTTTATCTGGTTCAGAATCAGCTCATCAATCACATCAAGGATTTCTTTATCCGATAATTCTCTGGACAGATCCAGTTCTTCCATCAGCATCTGCCGCAGCTTTCTAAATACATCTTTGTTCATCCTTTTTCCCTTTACAGCATCTTTCCGGAACTTTTTTAATTTTCTTTTTTCTGGCTTTCTTTCCTCAGAAGGTTCCGCACATAATCTCCCAGTTCACTCCACATCAGCTGTTCAACATACGCAGGTGACAGGCAGGTTGCCATATGAAACGGTGGATTTATCTTTTCCGTCTTTTCCAGAATCTGAGGATAATCCCAGATTCGGACCAGATTCTCAAACTGCGCAATCTTACACTGTGAAACAGCATCAGACAATACAGGCATATAAATCTTCTTACACATATCCAGCAGCTGGAAATTTTCATCAATCCCACATCCAATATCCAGCACAATCACTTCATAAGAACTGTCAAGTATAAGCATCTGAAAAAGCCGTTCCCAGTCCTGCCAGGCTGTTGTACGGATGTCTGCCGGCATCTGCACAGGCGGAATGTAATCCAGATTATTGATCGTCTGTATCATACTGTTCATCTTATAGAGAAGATTCTGGTTATCCTGTCTCACATAATAAAGAAGATCACTCAGATTGTGGGCAAAACCTTTTCCCATCAATTCTTCAAATCCGGAATATTCTTCCATATTCAGATAAAGAACGGCTCGTTCTTTGGCAAGTATCTGTCCAAGTGTCAATGCAAAAGAGGTTTTCAGACAACGTCCCAGAGGTGAAAATATTCCAATAATTTCTGTTGTCTTTTTTAATACAGCGATCTGATCTGCCACTGTCTTTTTTTCGGCGCCATAACATGCCATCACTTCCCGGAGAACATCAGAAGAAGACTGATATTTATACACACTTGGATACTGGTCAAGTTCCGGAGGGTGTACCCCTTCCGACAGAATGATGATCTTCCCGATATCCAGATCCCGGACTTCCCGGCACATAGCCCGCCCGGAGATCAACAGCAACTCTATATGTGTTTGTTTCCCATAGGCGATCAGGTTCTCTACAGATGTAAATGCCTGTATCTCAAAGGGAATATTCTTCTTCCGGTTCATATAGTCCATAAAGTTCAGCGCATAATCCACTTCCAGATCGCATACTGCAAAAATATTTCTTTTCAATAGATACCTCCTGCATATAACAACACACTTATAAAAACAGGAATCGTAAAATGGAAATTTTCAGGAGCAGCAATACTTTTTCTCCGATAGGAACTAATCTTTCCCGTACTGACTGTACATTTCACATATTCAATAAAATAAAGGATACGTTCACAGAAATTGTGGTTAAAGATCAGAAGTGCGGCCGAAATGCCTGCACCTGTCAGAAAAGAAATAAAGATGCATTTTATGATAGATTCACAGCCCATTATCCCTCCCAGTGCACAGAATAGTTTAATATCTCCGGCACCTATCATCCCAAAAGCAAAGAGGATCATAAGAAATAACGGCATTACGCTTCCCATTATAAAAAATCCAATTCCCGTAATATTCTTTTGCCATATACAGACAAACAGTCCCACAGACATGGAAAAAATAATCCATCCGTTATCAACTTTTGCTGTACGGATATCCATGATCATGGCAGTCCCGGCAACCGCTACAGGAAAAAGGTGAAAAAATGCATATTGCATCACCTCCAGTCTTATATTTTTCGCAACTGTTTCGATACTGTTCATACAATAGGAAACAGTCTGTCTCTTCTTTGGTATTTTAAAAAAATAAAAGTGGAATTAACCGCCGAACTGACGGGATTGAATCACCAGAAGAACTCTGGTGAGTATTATTATAGGACCGGACAATCCATTTGTCCAGTCCTATTTTTTGTCGAATTTCTAAAATATTTATAAACTTGTTACCTGTCCACACGCTGCTATCCCGAAATATACTATGCGAAGTGTATTACTGAGAACAAATTGAACAGTAACATAAACCCGGCTATAATGCACTTCACAGAAAGAATATCATGCACCTGTCAATTAGAGTTCGATTTCCTGTCTGCATCCTTCCGGTACAATGATAATACCATTTTCTGTATCTTTCACTATGCTTCCACCAGTAACATCGGCTATTTCATGAATATTTCTCAGCAGATAGGTCATACCTCCATTTTCTGCTGAAGCTTCCAGAGTGAGTTTATTTCCCTCTCTTACAGCTTTTACTGTAAAAGCTGTCTCTCCTTTACGCGTCACTACCTCACAGAATGCAGTTTCATTTACTTCATAAACCTGAATCTGTACATCTTTCTCCAGTTCATAATCAACGGTAGTATCTACAGCACCAATCGGAAGCAGAGTATTCTCTCTTACAAATACAGGCAGTGAAGAAAAATCATAATCTTCTTCATACCATCTTCCGCCTTCTTTGACTTCTCCGCTTAAAAGATGAGTCCATTTTCCTGCCGGCAGATAATATTCTGCATGACCTTCTTTGTTGAAGATTGGTGCAACCAGAATACTGTCACCTAACATATACTGCATATCCAGATATTTGGTTGCAGGATCATCGTTAAATTCCATGATCATTGCACGCATGGACGGAATACCTGTCTTGTGTGATTTTACGGCCATAGAATACAGGTATGGGAGTAATCTTAATTTCAGCTTTGTAAACTTACGGCATACATCTACAGCTTCTTCATCAAACAACCACGGTACACGATAACTCTTGGAACCATGGAGACGGCTGTGTGTGGAAAGAAGACCAAACTGCAGCCAGCGTTTGTATACCTCCGGTGCTGCTGTCATTTCAAATCCGCCCATATCATGACTCCAGAAAGAGAATCCTGATAAAGTAAAGGACAGACCACCTCTTAAGCTCTCAGCCATGGAAGCATAGGTTGCAGAACAGTCACCGCCCCAGTGAACCGGGAACTGCTGTCCGCCTGCTGTAGCACTTCTCGCAAAAAGGATTGCTTCACCTTCACCCTTTACTTCCTTCAGCAGATCAAATACTGCCTTGTTGTAAAGGTATGTATAATAATTATGCATAGAAATCGGATCTGAACCGTCATAATATTTCACATCGACCGGAATTCTCTCGCCAAAGTCTGTCTTGAAACAGTCAACACCCATATCAAGCAAAGTTTTCAGCTTATTCTGATACCACTTCACTGCATCCGGATTTGTAAAGTCAACCAGGCCCATGCCAGGCTGCCAGTTGTCGATTTGCTTGATTCCTCTTCCGTCTGCACGCTGTACCAGGTATCCGTTCTTCAGACCCTCTTTAAAGAAGTTAGTTCCCTGTGCAATATATGGATTGATCCATACACAGATCTTAAGTCCTTTATCCTTATAACGTTTCAGCATTCCCGGTACATCCGGGAAGATTCTGGAATCCCATTCAAAATCACACCAGTGGAACTCTTTCATCCAGAAGCAGTCAAAATGGAATACACTCAATGGAATATCTCTGTCTGCCATTCCCTGGATAAAGGAATTGGTCGTCTCTTCATCATAGTTTGTTGTAAAGGATGTGGAAAGCCATAATCCAAAGGACCATGCAGGCGGCAATGCCGGTTTTCCTGTAAGATCTGTGTAGTTCTCGATCACACCCTTAATGTCATCTCCGTAAATAATATGATATCTGATCTCTTCACCTTTCACAGAGAATCCCACATTCTCAACCTTTTCACTTGCAACTTCGAAGGAAACATGATCACTGTGGTCTACAAATACGCCATAATGTTTGCTTGTTACATAGAACGGAATATTTTTATAAGAAATCTGAGAAGCTGTACCGCCATCTTCATTCCAGATATCAACAACCTGACCGTTCTTTACAAACGCTGTAAATCTCTCACCCAGACCATATACACATTCTCCAGGTGCAAGAGAAAGCTCTGTCACCATATATGGCTGATACTGTGCTGCCATATAGTTCGGTTCCGGGAATTTTGTCAGCGTAGCTCTGTCATATTGCATATAGCCAAGATTGCGGAATCCGATGTTTGTGAGAACTTTTCCGTCTGCTTCATATGTAATCTTAAAGTCTTTCAAGTCCACTCTTACTGTCATTCTTCCGGCTTTCATCACAGCTTCATCTTCTGTAATCTCAACCTCTGTTTCCTGTGGATCCTCATTCAGCTCATACCTTGGCTCACCTTTTACATAACCTTCATAATGATAACTTCTTACACTTATGATATCTTTACGTACAGAAATAAATTCTGTAGTGATAGTTCCTACATCCAGAGCACCGCCTCTGTCTGTGATCTGGCGGAATGGAGAAACAATTCTCATTCCTCCCGGAATTGCCTCCGCTGTAAAAGCCTGCATCGCATAGGATGCGTTTGCGCGTTCATTTTTCTCCCAGTAACCTTCTGTGAACTTCATTCCTGATCCTCCTTGCTTTTAATCTTATGATTTGCTTATTTTCCGAAATTGAAACTCTTTCAGTACCTCGCGGGATAACGGACTGCTGAATAGTTATCTGATACCAGTATACATCATGATTTTTTTTCTTACCAGCAATATAACCCAATTTTTATCTGTGCAAAAAACAAAATCTGTATATTGCATAAAAACAAAAGATTGTGGTAATATTCTTCAAAATATACACGTTCTACAAGTATATCTATTTTGGCACCAGGAGGTAAGAAAATATGTGCACAGCAGCAACTTATAAAACAAAAGATTTCTATTTCGGCAGAACCCTTGATTATGAATTTTCCTACGGTGATGAAATCACCATCACACCACGAAACTACCCATTCCATTTCCGTCATTCTGATAAAGCCCCTGACTCTCACTATGCCATCATCGGAATGGCTCATGTGGCCGGAGACTATCCACTCTACTATGATGCCATTAATGAAAAAGGTCTCGGCATGGCAGGTCTGAATTTCGTAGGAAATGCAGTCTATGCAGAACCAGTATCGGACAAAGAAAACGTAGCCCAGTTCGAATTCATCCCATGGATTCTCAGCCAGTGTGCCACCTTAAAAGAAGCCCGCCAGAGACTCTCAACTATGAATCTCACCAACACACAGTTCAGTGAGAACTTCCCATGTGCTCAGCTCCACTGGATCCTCGCAGATGCTTCCGGCTGCCTCGTTATCGAATCCATGCAGGACGGCTTCCATATCTACGAAAATCCTGTAGGGGTACTAACCAATAACCCACCCTTCCCACAGCAGATGTTCCAGCTTAACAACTACCAGTCTCTCTCCCCTCGCCAACCAGAGAACACCTTCGCTCCAGGATTAGAACTCCAATCCTACAGCCGCGGTATGGGCGCCCTCGGCCTCCCGGGAGACCTTTCCTCCGCCTCCCGCTTTGCCAAAGTTGCCTTCACAAAAATGAACTCCAGGTCCGGCGACTCCGAACTCGAAAGCGTCAGCCAGTTCTTCCACATCCTCGGCTCCGTAGATCAGCAGCGTGGCTGCTGCGAAGTAGCAAAAGGCAAATATGAGATCACTCTCTACACTTCCTGCTGCAACACAACAAAGGGAATTTATTATTATACCACCTATGAAAATCATCAGATCAATGCTGTCGATATGCATCGTGAAAATCTGGATACAACAGTCCTAATCCGATATCCTGTACTCGCAAAACAGAATATCTGTTTCCAGAATTAATGTGAAGCACTCTATACCTGTGGCAATTTCGACAAATATTCTTTAATTATAGCCATTGCCATTTTTCAGTTCTGTACGGTATAATAAAGACAAATTATTGGTTTCAAAAAGAGGTAATAACAATGGTACATTTTTTTGATATTACAAAGTTCAACTTATATAAAGAAGATAACCGGCGCGAAGTAAAAAAAGCAAATGGCGGCCTTCCTTCTTCTTTATGGGAGACTTACTCTGCTTTTGCAAATTGTTATGGCGGCGTAATTATTCTGGGAGTTGCCGAAAACAAAGATGGAACCTGGAGAACTACAGGTTTAAAAAGTACAGACAGGGACAAGCTGTTAAAACATTTCTGGGATACAATCAATAATCGAAAAAAGGTCAACGTAAATCTTCTATCTGATCAGGATGTAGAGATATATGAGAAGGATGAAGATACTATCATCGTGATTTATGTTCCTATGGCAAACAGAGAACAAAAACCTGTGTATATTAATGATGATATATTTGGCGGAACATTTCGAAGAAATCACGAAGGAGACTATCATTGTACCAAACTTCAGGTGAAAGCCATGCTCCGCGACCAGACAGACAACACTATGGATATGGATGTACTGGATGATGTTCCAATAAGCGACCTAAATTATGAAACCATTCAGGGATATCGCAACAGACATCGAGCCCTTAAACCTGCACATCCATTTGGCCGTTTAAATGATTCTGAATATTTACGCAGCATAGGAGCTGCTGCCATTTCCAATATTGATAAATGCCTTCATCCAACAGCTGCAGGAATGCTAATGTTTGGAGATGAATATAACATTGTACGACATTTCCCTGAATATTTTTTAGATTATCGTGAAATTCTGGATCCAACTATACGCTGGACCGATCGCTTACAGTCAAGTTCCGGTGAATGGTCCGGTAATATATGTGATTTTTACTTCCGAGTATATAATAAACTTGTTAAAGATATCAAGGTACCTTTTAAAACAATCGATGGAAACCGTATTGATGATACTCCCGTACATGAAGCATTGAGGGAAGCCCTCGCAAACTGTTTGATAAATGCAGACTTTTATGGTGTTCGAGGCATTGTAGTCCGAAAAGAAGCTGACAGAATAGTATTTGAAAATCCAGGATATTCCAGAACAGGAAAACAACAAATGAAAAAAGGGGGAATTTCTGATCCTCGCAACAAAGTACTCATGAAAATGTTTAATCTGATCAATATCGGCGAGCGTGCCGGCAGCGGAGTACCCAACATTTTTAACACATGGGAGGATCAAGGCTGGGTTGAACCAGTTATAGAAGAACAATTTGATCCAGACAGAACTCTTCTGATTCTTAGCTTCGATAAAAAACAAGCGATAAAAACAAGCGATAAAAAACAAGCGATAAAAACAAGCGATAAAAAACAAGCGAATAAATCCTGTCATAAAAAACAAAACAAAAAAACTTTGGAAAATATAGAAAAAATCAGAGAGTATTTATCTAAAAACAATATCTCAAAAACCAGTGATATTGCTGAATATATTGGATTAAGTCTTCCGCGAACCCGGGCTATTTTAAAAGAAATACCTGATGTATCTCCAATTGGAAATAATTCAAACAGAAAATGGACTCTGCAAAAATAATTTTCACCAGCTAAGAAACAAGTCAGAACATGGTACAAAGCAATAAAAGCATCTACGGAAAGCCTTCATCAGACCATCCAAAGATGCTTTTTATTGATATATTTTGTTTCTTTAAATTTCTTTATGACTCGTAACCCTCAGTCGTGCCATAGCTCTGGACAGAGCCAGCTGATTCATATGATACTCCTGAATACTCTGCTTCTGTCTCATCTGCTCTTCTGCTCTCTCTTTCGCTTCCTGTGCCCTGCGGATATCAATCTCCTCAGGACTCTCTGCCGTCAGACAGAACAGCTTCACACGGTTATTGATCATCTCCACAAACCCACTGCTCACAGCCAGAACATGCTTTGTGCCATCAGCTTCCTCGAAACGCATTTCTCCCGGAATGATAGCAGCAACAATATTCTCATGCTGTGCCAGAAAGGCCTGCTCACCGTCAACAGCCGGGATTGTCAGGGTTTTGGCACGTCCTGCAAACGCCAGCTTATTACTGGCATAAATCTCAAGACCAAATGTATCTGCCATAAAATCCGCTCCTTATTCCTGACCCATCTCAGTCTTTGCTTTCTCGATGACATCCTCAATTGTACCAACATTGAAGAAAGCGTTTTCCGGATACTGATCCATCTCACCATCAACGATTGCCTTGAATCCACGGATGGTTTCTTTCAGAGGAACATATTTACCCTTGATACCTGTGAAGTTCTCAGCTACATGGAAAGGCTGGGAAAGGAACTTCTGGATCTTTCTTGCACGGAATACAGTGCTCTTATCTTCTTCAGAAAGCTCTTCCATACCAAGAATAGCGATGATGTCCTGAAGTTCTTTATATTTCTGAAGGATTTCCTGTACTTTACGTGCTACTTCATAATGTTCTTCACCTACAACATCCGGCTCCAGGATACGGGAAGTAGATTCCAACGGGTCAACGGCCGGATAAATACCCTGCTCTACGATCTTTCTGGAAAGAACGGTTGTTGCATCCAGATGAGCAAATGTAGTTGCAGGAGCCGGGTCAGTCAGGTCATCGGCAGGTACATAGACAGCCTGTACAGATGTTACAGAACCATCCTTAGTAGAAGCGATACGTTCCTGAAGTTCACCCATCTCAGTAGCCAGTGTTGGCTGATAACCTACGGCTGAAGGCATACGTCCAAGAAGGGCGGAAACCTCGGAACCAGCCTGTACAAAACGGAAAATATTATCAATGAAAAGAAGCACATCTCTGTGTTCCTCATCTCTGAAGTACTCAGCCATTGTCAGTCCGGTTTCAGCAACACGCATACGGGATCCCGGTGGCTCGTTCATCTGTCCGAACACTAAGGCTGTTTTTTCAAGAACACCGGACTCTTTCATTTCTGACCATAAGTCGTTACCTTCACGGGAACGCTCTCCAACACCTGTGAAAATGGAATATCCTCCATGCTCTGTGGCAATGTTCTGGATCAGCTCCTGGATCAGGACTGTCTTACCAACACCGGCACCACCGAACAGACCGATCTTACCACCTTTTGCATATGGTGCAAGAAGGTCGATAACCTTAATACCTGTTTCCAGGATTTCTACAGCCGGTTTCTGATGTTCGAAATCCGGCGGATCTCTGTGGATGACCCATTTCTGTTCTCCCTCAAGGGAAGGACCGTCATCTACTGTATCACCAAGTACGTTAAATAAACGTCCCAGTGTCTTATCACCTACAGGAACCTTAATGCCGCTTCCTGTGGCGATGACTTCTCTGTCACGCTGTAAGCCTTCGCTTGCGCTCAGCATAATGCAGCGTACCATATTGTTTCCCAGATGATGGGAAACTTCCATTACACATCTTTTACCGTTGTTCTCTACCTCAAGGGCATCCTTGATCTCAGGAAGATTTCCATCTTCAAAAACAACGTCTACAACAGGTCCCATAACCTGTACAATTTTACCTTTGTTCATCGTCGTCACTTCCTTTTTTGTGCTTTTGCACCGCTGACAATCTCAGTGATTTCCTGTGTGATGGCAGCCTGACGCGCACGGTTATACTCAATGGATAACTCCCTGAGCATCTTCTTTGCACTGTCCGTAGAGGACTGCATTGCCATCATTCTGGCATTATTTTCACTGGCATACGCTTCTACAAGACATCCATAGATCAGACCGGTCAGGTAATTGGGGATCATGGTATTCAGAAGTACATCGGCTGATGGTGACAGCACAATTTCCTCCTGCGGCATGTCCGCAAGCATTGCCTGATTTGGCAGGAACTCTGCTTTCTTCAATGGAAGAAGCTGCATATTCACCGGCTCCATTGCAACTGCACTCTGCATCTCCGTATAGAAAATACGGACTTCGTCCAGTTCTCTGTCCAGGAACGCTCTGACAATCTCCTCTGAGATCAGACGCGCTCTGTGCATGGTCGGTTTCTGTACTGTATATGGAAAGTTCTCTGCGATATCCATATGTTTCTTCGTGAAATACTGACGGCCTACCATACCCAGTACATAAAGCTTGCAGTGCTCATGCTCTGCCATAAACTGTTCTGTCATTTTCTGGATATTATGGTTATAGGCACCTGCCATACCTTTATCACCGGTAACTACGATACAGCCAATCTTACGGTCTTCCTCTGCGATCTTATGACGGATACTGAAAAAAGGATGCTCTGTATCTGGCATATGACGCAGGATTCGGGAAATTGCTGCCTGCATATTATAATAATACGGTTCTGTATCGGACAGGATTCTTTTGGCCTTCTGCATCTTGGATGAAGAAATCATATACATGGCATTGGTGATCTTCATGGTGTCCTGAATGCTTTTCATTCGAGTCTGAATCTCTTTCGTACTGCCCATATCAACACCTACCTGCTCTTATCTGCAAATTCTTCTGCCACTTTCACGATCTTTTCTGCCAGTTCATCCGGAAGCTGTCTCTTCTCCTCGATCTCTCTTCCGATTTCCGGATAAGCACTGTCAAAGTAGTCCAGCATGTCTCTCTGATACTTCTTCATCTTCTTAGTTTCCACGTGCATCATTGCCTTGTGTGTTGCCGCACAAAGAGTGATGACCTGCTCATGAAGACTTAACGGACTTGAAAGCGGCTGTTTCAGAAGTTCCATAAGTCCGCTTCCGTATTTCAGCTGCTGAGTTGTAGCCTCGTCCAGATCAGAACTGAACTGTGTAAAGATTTCCATCTCACGATACTGAGCCAGATCGATACGGACACTTCCTGCTGCTTTCTTCATGGCTTTTGCCTGTGCAGCACCACCAACTCGGGATACGGAAAGACCTACGTTAACCGCCGGACGCATACCGGAGTTAAACAGATCACTCTCCAGGAAGATCTGACCATCTGTGATGGAAATAACGTTTGTAGGAATATAAGCGGAAAGGTCACCTGCCTGTGTCTCAATGATAGGAAGTGCAGTGATAGAACCACCGCCGGCCTTTTCATTCAGACGGCTGGAACGCTCCAGTAATCTGGAATGGAGATAGAATACATCTCCAGGATAAGCCTCACGTCCCGGTGAACGTTCCAGAAGCAATGACAGTGCACGATATGCAACTGCATGCTTGGATAAATCATCATAAACCATTAATACATCTTTTCCCTTATACATGAAGTACTCAGCAAGTGCAGTACCTGCATAAGGAACAATATACTGAAGCGGTGCACAGTCACTGGCTGTAGAGGAGAATACTGTTGTATAGTCCATAGCACCGTGTTTCTCCAGAGTAGATACAATCTTAGCTACTGTAGAAGCTTTCTGTCCGATTGCAACATAGATACAGATTACATCTTTGCCTTTCTGGTTCAGAATGGTATCCAGTGCAACAGAAGTCTTACCTGTCTGTCTGTCACCGATGATCAGCTCACGCTGGCCACGGCCGATCGGGAACATGGAGTCAATAGAAAGAATACCTGTTTCCAGAGGAACTGTTACAGATTTTCTGTCAATAATTCCAGGTGCCGGATTCTCTACCGGACGATACCCGTCTGCCTTGATCTCACCTTTACCATCGATCGGCGCTCCCAGAGCGTTTACGATCCTTCCGATAAAAGCGTCACCTACAGGCACACCTGCCTGCTTCTGGGTTCTTGCTACCTTTGTTCCTTCTTTGATCCCTGTATCTTTACCGAACAGGATACATCCGATGCTGTTTGCACGGATATCCTGAACCATACCTTTCAGACCATTCTCAAAGGTTACAACCTCGCCATACATAGCATGATCAATACCATGTACCGTGGCGATACCATCTCCGACGGAGATGACTGTTCCTACTTCCTGGTCCTTGCTGATTTCGTCATAATTCTTAATTTCTTCTTTCAGAATCGAAATGATTTCATCTGGATTCATTGCAGCCAACTTTTATTCACCTCCGTGTCAATTTCTGTCTTAAATTGTTATAACGTCCGCGGAGACTCCAGTCGAACTCTTTGTCTCCGGCAGAAAGAATGAAGCCTCCGATCAAAGATTTGTCTTCTCTGAGAGTAAGGATTACTTCCTTTGCTCCAAATTCCCTGCGAAGGAAATCTTCCATCTTCTCTTTCTGGGCTTCTTCCGGTTTTGTTACATATGTGAGAACAGCTTTCAGGATACCTTTCTGCTTGCGGCTATAATCACCGTATGCTTCCAGAATATCATAAATGCTGCTGATTTTCTGATATTTACAGGTCACCTTCAGGAAATTTTTCATCTCCTGTGGGAAAACCCTGTCAATTACATGTTCTTTTTCTTTTAAAGAAACCAGCGGATTCTCAAGAGCACCCTTTAACTGCGGGGTACTCCTGAAAATCTTTTCTGTCTCCAAAACAGCTTCTTCCGGGACAGAAAGCTCATATAATGCTTTTGCATAATTAATGCTTGTTTCCGTCATTGGAATCACCTGCCTCTTTTATAAACTGGTCATAAAGGGACAAATCCTGCTGACTGCTGTTTTTCTCTCCCATGATCTTTGAGGCTGCATCCAGCGCGATCTCTGCCACTCTGCTTTCCATAGCCTTCATAGCATTTTCCTGCTCTGTCCTGATATCTGCCTTTGCTTTGTCAAGCATTGCACCAGCCTGTGTGTTTGCATCTTTTACAATACGCTCAGCCTGTACTTTTGCCTCATCCTTTGCCTGGTTTACAATACGCATGGATTCGTCTTTCGCAGATTTCAGTGCATCTTCATATTTGCCTTTCAGTTCATATGCCTGTTCTTCTGTATCTTTGGCACTTGCGAACTGCTGGTCGATCATGTTTTTTCTCTGCTCCATCACATTGAGGATCGGACCAAATAAGAACTTTTTCATTAAAAGATAAAGAACAATCAGGTTAATAATTGTAAAGACCAGGTTGATGTTAATCTCGATCACCTGTCCCACCTGCCTTTCTTAGTTATTCTTTATCCATCAATTAGCCAAGCATGATAACGATCAGAAGACCGATAACGAAACCATAAATAGCTGTTGCCTCGGCAAGGGCACATCCTAAAAGAAGGGATTTGCTGATCTTGCTTTCTGCTTCTGGCTGTCTTGCGATTGCTTCTACTGCTTTGGATGTTGCCATACCAATACCGATACCAGCGCCAATACCTGTTAAAACTGCGATTCCTGCTCCAATAGCTACTAACATAACTTTTTCCTCCTGTTGTTTAACTGAAATAAACTAAATATTACAAATCTTTCTTCACAATATGCTATCCTGTCGATATTCCGATGAGATCATTTGATGTCTGTGCAACAGATGTCTGTACCAACGGTTGTTTATGACCGTTATGACCCACCGAATATCCGGACAGCATTTAAGTGCTGTTCATAACTGCTGTCTTATCCCTTATGTCCCGCGTCTCAGGTCTTATATAGGTGTCATATTCCTGTATGAACAGTAATCTTTTTTATTCAATAGCTTCTTTGATAAATAAAGAAGTTAAGAATACAAATACATACGCCTGAATGAATCCGTCAAAGAAATCAAAATACAGGCTGAATGGAATAGGAAGAACTGCCGGGCATATAAACTCAAGAAGTTTCATAACCACATAGCTTCCTAACACATTACCAAAAAGTCGCATACAAAGTGATGTCGGTCGAATAACGACCTCCAGAATATTAATCGGCAGCATAATCGGTGCCGGCTCTGCGAAGCTTTTAAGAAAGCCTTTCAGACCTTTCTTATGGAATCCTGCATACTCGATCAGAAAAATACTTGTGATCGCAAGACCGATCGTACAGTTTAAATCCTTTGTAGGCGGTACAAATCCAAACACACCGAAAATGTTTGCAATTCCAATGTAAATGACAACTGTCATCAGATAGGGAATATACATTTTTCCCTCTTCTCCAAGGATATCCTTAAAGAAGTTATGAAGAAAACTGACACCGGTTTCCAGCAAAAGCTGCTTCTTACCGGGGTTTTCCACACTCAGGTTTCTTACGAGCACCAATGACAAAATTAAAAGCACTGCCATGATCACCCATGTCACTGCTACTGACTCTGCAACTGGTATTCCTCCAAACACCGGTATGGTAAAAACTGTCTTACATTGAAGTTCTTCCATTAACGTGTCTGCTAAATTACCCGTTTCTTTTCCCTCCTTTTTCTATTTAAATCTCCGGAAGATATTCTGGCTTTTTATGCTGTCTGCCTCAGATGCCTCAGCCAGGATTCCTAAACTTATGTCTGTAAAATATTTCATAAGCTTTCCATCGATTCAAGATTTTGAGATTATTATATTAAAATCCGTTAAAAAGTCAACAATTATTTTGACTATTTCTGGCAAAAATAGATTTTCTTTTTGTGCATTTCATCCAGACATTTTGATTGAAAAATAGATTTTCATAATTTTTTTAATGCATTTTCACGAAAAAAAGGCAATTTTCATTGACCGAACTGTAAGCAGATGATATTATTTTATATGGTTTTTATATAAATTTTATATCTCTGCACTTACCAATCCTTATATTGGTAATACCAAACAGGAGGTTTTTTATGCAAATCATTTGTCTGGGAGACAGCATTACGGACTGTAATCATTTATTTGAAGATTTTCCTCTGGGAAATGGGTATGTACAGATACTCTCAGAAATGTTCCGTAATCAGACTCCTTCTTTCTCCATATCCGGAGATACTATCGGACGCTCATCAAGCGCTGTACAGTTAACAGATAAATCAACAGGTGCCATACATTTCAGGAACTGTGGCATAGATGGCTTCACTGTGACAAGAGTCCTTGAAAATATCCGCCAACACCGTATTTCTTTGCATCACTCTCCTGTTGTAACTCTGCTGATCGGCATCAATGATATCGGTCTGATAATGAACACAGACCGGATGGATTCTCAGAAAGAACAGATGATAAGAGAGTTTGCCACTCATTACAATGAATTATTGGATCTGCTCACTGCAGATGCCAGGCAGGTAATCCTTATGGAACCCTTTATCTTTCCACATCCGGAAGAATATGAGACATGGATTCCCTATGTCCATACCATGTCTGATATTATCCGACAGCTCTCTGTCAGATTCAGACTTCCATTTCTGCCTCTGCATAACTATTTTAATAAGGAAGCAACTCAATCGGGATTTGATGCCATAACAACGGACGGGATTCATCTTACTTTGTATGGGCATAAGCTTCTGGCCGAGAAACTGTTCCCTCTCCTTCAAAGCATTGATAACAATCCCTGAACAGATAAACTATTGCGCATTTTCCCGGAACTTTGTATAATAAATCACTGTCCTCGCTCATATCTGCGGACTTATTATGGAAAGGAGTCTTCCTTATATTATGGAAACTACAATTAAACAGATTGAAGATATGTCTCTGAATGCCTGGCCATCTCACAAGATGGAATTATACGACGGCTGGATCCTGAGATTTTCTTATTTTTATACACACAGAACCAACAGCGTAGAACAGTTCGGCAATTCCACCCTCACCTGGCGGGAAAAAATCCCATATTGTGAAAGCGTATATAAGCGTCTGGGAACCCCCGCTGTATTTAAGATCAGTCCTCTTGTCTCTCCTGACTTTGATTATGTTCTGGAAAACCGTGGATATGCTATCCAGCATACCACCAATGTCATGGCAATGAGCATGAACGCCGCACGGCTGGATGCTCCATATCCTGATGTAACCTTCTGTGACAATATTCCCTCCGAATGGATTGAAAGTCTGTTCCGTTTAAAAAACACCACCAATCCCATCCACCGGAAGGTTGTTCCATCTATGTATCAGGCAATCCTCAAGGAAACCATCTGTGCTTCCATCCGCATGGACAACCAGATCATCGCAACCGGACTTGGTATTCTGGACAGAGATTATATCGGCATCTATGCCATCCATGTCAAAGAAGAATACCGCAAACATGGCTATGCCCGTCAGATCTGCACCGGACTTCTGAAAGAAGGAATGAAAAAAGGTGCACAGAATGCATATCTTCAGGTTGTAGAAGGAAATGACAATGCCCGCGCTCTTTATAAATCGCTGGGGTTTCATCAGCTATACACCTACTGGTTCCGCGTGCAGCCGGATGAAAACGGAAATTTCCCGCCTGAGAAATAAAAAAGAACTATCTGTAAAGCATTTTCATTTTCTGCTTTTACAGATAGTTCTTAATTTTTATAGATTTTAACTTTTCTTTTTCGGGGAATCAGTTGATTCATTTAACATAGTTCGCGCCAACTATGTTGTATATCATTTTAATATTCAAGTCTTATTCTGTATTTTATCTCTGACTTAATTATGTTACTGTTCACTCCGTTCACAGTAACGTAGCCAAAATTCATTCCAGATTGCCTGCGGCAATGGAATTTTGGCTTGTATGTCTCGGGATTTTGGCATATTCATGCCAAAACACCTCGCGGAATAGTGGTGTGTGAACAGTAACTCAATTATACTGTTTTGTTTTTCAGCACTGCAGGTGATGTATTACCTACCACCATTGCTGTCAGCGGACTGAAATACAGCAGACATGTTAATACACAGTAAATCGGGATCATAATTACAAACTGTACCAGTCTTCCGGGCATGATCGCATAGAAGTTATATCCAAGCATGATCACAAGTCCTGCTGTTGTAAGAACCAAAGAGCTGAGAACTGCAGTTACCACGATAGATACGCAGATACCAACTGTCTTTCCTGTTTTCTTTCTGTTTGCAAATAATGGTTTTGCAAGGGCAGGAAGCACACCCCAGAGGATTGCTGCAACTGTGATAAACGGATTTACAGCATAGCCTTTCATAAAGCACCCGATAATATCTGCACATAATCCACAGACACCGCCTGCCACCGGTCCCAGCCACAGACCTGCAAGGATTGTACATACACTTCCCACAGAAATACGGTACGCACCAAGATCAATGACCAGAACTCGTGTGAGTACCAGATGCATGGCGATCAGAAGAGCCATGAACACCAATGTTTTTACGTTCCAATATTGTTTTTTCTGCATAATAAAAACACCTCCATAATGTGTTTAAAAAATAGAGTAGTTACATAAATAATAATCCCTCCACATTATGAGATGCTCTCATATGTAGCAACGGGTGCGGAAATTATATCGTAAGCAGCACGCTTTCTGCTTTTCGTTTCACGGCGACTCCCCAGCCTGTGAACACTTGACGCATAAAATCCTACTTCGCTATTATTTATTTATCGAAATTATAACACAATCCATAGAAATTGCAATATATTTTCCGTTATTATTTTCACAAATTTGAATGCTGTTTTTTGTTCATTCTATACGAATGGTCTGCTTTTTTTACTTGAGAATATTGCTGCAAACACTCGTAAGTCTATGAATAAAACAGCCGCATATACTAATACTATAACATTATGCAGCAGTCCGGCATCTTCAGAAATGAGAAATTACATGAATACAGATATCCCGCCTCGGTCTGCTATAATCATGGAGGTAAAAAATGTCAGAAATATGTAAAAATAACTGCCAAAATCCTTATAATATATGTTATGATAATTACCTGAATACCAACGCCTGTACGGAATGTACCGGCCTGATATGCACTCCTGCCAAAGACAATGACGAATGGGAAAGCTACCGGAAAATTTTTGATTTTATCCCCGAACCGCCGGAAAGCAATATCCCTCCCTGTAAATAATTATTGCATACGGCAGGAATCATGTTCAAACGAATGATTTATCGGAGGTCCTGTCTGTATTATGAAAAAACTGCTTGCTGCATGTGTCTGTGCCGGCCTTAGCTTTTCTTTTGCCGGATGCAGCCCTGAAACCATACTGGAACAATTCACATCCACCGGAGACACATCCGTCCGGGAACTTACTTCTTCATCTGACACCACAACTGAAACCGAAACAAAAGACCGTATCTATATGGATGAACTTTCCGGTACCCTGCAGGATTTTTCAGGAAGCCAGCTTATTCTGAACACGGACAGTGCCTCCTATGTATTTAATGTTTCCAATGCCACCCTGGAATGTAAAGGCGGCATGATCACCGGCGATGAAATCAGTATCATTTACGAAGGTCAGCTTTCCGGTACTGACACAGGCAGTGTACATGTTCTGAAGGTTGTAGATGAATTTCATAAAAAAAATAAGCTGAAAAAGCGCACTGCGCATGGGCAGGTCATTTCCCTGACTTCCAATACCATCACAATAAAATCAAAGAAAGGAAAAACAGCCACCTATCCGATCACAGGAACAAAACAATATTATCAGAATGGAATCAAAGCCGGTGACTGGGTTTACCTTACATTCAAGGGAAAATTCCCGGATACCTCCAATGATTCTTCCGTATCCTTAAATGCCAGTCACCTGAAAGTACTGAGTATTTCTGATCTGAAAGATCTGGAAATACCGGATCCTACCCCAACTCCGGATCCAAAACTCACACAGACACCGGAGCAGATAGAAAATAAAGAAAAACAGCTGCTGGCAACTGTACAGGGAGTAAATCTGAATATCCTCCGGATTCTTCCTGCCGGAAGTGACACCTCCTTTAATCTGGATATGTCAGCAATTCCCGCTTACTTCAAGGGAGGAATTGCCCCGGGATCTCATGTTAATGTTACTTATATCGGAGATCTGGAAACAACATCCCTGGAAGAAGTCCGTATTATTGCTGTGACAGGTGAGGATCCTGATACCATTAATGACAAACATATTTCCTTTACAGTAACCGGCACGATCATTGGAAGTACTGCCAACACCATCACTGTACAGACAGATGACGGTGCCATAGATACCTTCCGTACAGAAAACGCGCAGGATCTCACTGCAGGCGGCATGGAATACGGCGACTATGTGTGTGTTACCTTCCATCCATCCAAATCAAAATCTTCTAATATTTATACAGCAATTAAGGTACAGGATGCGTAAATTGTTACTGTTCACTCCGTTCTCAGCAACACGCTTCGCGATGCAGGAAATATGAACCTCCTTGTGCAATGCCCAAGGAGTATCGTTTGCTTCACAAACTTAATTTATGCTAATCGCATAAATTCGCGCGGTATGTCTCGGGTTTTCTGTGACCTTCGCTCACACAAAACACCTCGCGGGATATCACCAGTGAACAGTAACCGTAAATTTCTTCTTGATTTCCGCTTCACCTTCCGCAAGCCAGCGGTATGCAGTATCCTGATTTCCCAGGATTTCTGCAAAGGACTGAACTTCATCCCGGATTCCTTTTCCATGAAGAACTCTGTAAGCTCCCGCATCACTTCCGGGGGCTGTTTTTATTCCCAGCCGGAATGCTTTTCTGATATTCTCTTCTGCGGATTCTATGATCGGTTTCAGAGTCTCATCATCATAACGCCCGTCTCCCAGAAGATTTCTCACTGTAACCAGAGTCGGAACCCAGACTGTATCGCTCTCTGCCAGCATGGCAAGGCTTTCTTCATTCATATAGTTTCCATGCTCCAGACTGTCCACTCCGGCAGCCACCGCTGCCTGTACTCCGTAATCTCCGTTGGTATGGGACATGACAGCCATACCTTCCTCATGTGCAATATGTACCATTTCCTTTACCTCTGACCCATCCAGAGGTGTTCCGGTAATCGCTCCATGTTCATTAAAATCCAGAATCCCGGTAGTCATGATCTTAATAAAATCTGCCCCTGCCTGTTTCGCCTCCAAAACACGCTTATGAAATTCCACCATTGTGGCAAAACCATTTCCCACAATAGAACCATAATGCCCTTCTTTGTGAATGGCAAATATCGGAGTTCTGTAATCTATTCCATACTCTGGTGCAAGCTCTTTCGCTCTCGCAGAAACACCCAGCGCATCACCGCCATCACGTACAAAAACAATTCCCCGTTCCTGGTATGCTTTCAGATGCTCTCTTATTATCTTGTCGTCCGGTCCATTTTTATGCACCTCAACTGCATGGCGGTAATTCACACCATCCATAATAATATGCGCATGACATTCTCCAAACATTTCCCGTTTCTCTTCCTCTTCCCTGCTGCTTTCTTAATTCAAAACATAGAGTCAGACGGATAAACTCATCCGCTTCGCTATGCAACTCTATGCTCAATAACCACTCCGCAGTTTTACTTAATCTTTTATCTATAATCTTTTATCTACAATTTTTTATTTTTCAAAAAAATTTCGGATTTCGTCTTCTGTTGCCTGCACAGACCCCTGGACAAAGAATGGCTTTCCGCCGCCTCTTCCGTTTAATGCAGCATTCATTTCCTTTGTATACTGCCGTAAATCTCCGTCAATCTCGCCCATGGCATACTTATAGCTTCCATCTTCATTTCTGGAAAATACTGCACAGCAGCCCTCACAGGTATTCATCACTGCATCCGCAAGTTTACGTACAGAATCTGCTTCCAGACCTTCTTTAAAGATCAGGACACTTCCTGCACCTTCCCATTTCTTAGCCTCTGCCCTAAACATCTCTTCTTCCATACGGGCAACCTGGCCTTTCATACGGAAATTCTCATCCTGAAGACGCTGTACTGCATCTGCTGTTCTGTCCATCTTTGCAGAAAGCTTCATGGAAATCTGATGATTCTGCTCATTCACCATATTCAGATAATCCAGAACACGTTTACCGCAGATCATCTCCATACGGATACCATCATGGAATTTCACTACAGAGAGAAGCTTCACCATTCCAATCTCACCTGTATGTGTCACATGGGTTCCACAGCAGGCGCATACGTCTACTCCCGGAAACGTCACGATACGAACCTGTCCTGTCAATTCTTTCTTACTTCTGTAATCAATAGTCTTCAGTTCCTCAGCATCAGGATAAGTGATTACAACTTCCCTATCCTCCCACACTCTCTCATTCACTTCCCGCTCAATTTCTGCAAGCTGCGAGTCATCCAGCATACCATTCAAATCTACAGTGATCACATCGCTTCCCATATGGAAACCTACATTATCATAACCATACTTCTCATGGATAATACCGCTGACCATATGCTCACCGGAATGCTGCTGCATCAGGTCAAAACGGCGCGCCCAGTCAATCTTTCCCTCAACCTTCGCACCCACTTCCAGAGCCTTATCAGTATAATGAAGTAATTCTCCATCTTTCTCATGAACCTCTGTCACCTTTGCATCCCCCAGTGTTCCCACATCACTTGGCTGACCGCCGCCCTCCGGATAAAAAGCACTCTCATCCACAATGACCGCATAACCTTTCTTTTGCTCTCTGCACTCTACTACGGTTGCGGTGAATTCTTTTTTATATACATCTTCATAGTATAAACGTCTTGTTTCTGTCATGATCTGTCTCTCCTTGTTAATCTGTCATATTGCCCCGCATTATCTTCTATAATAAATATAAATGCCATATTTTATTTCATTGCAATCAAGTATAGACCAAATCAAAAGGCTTCGCAAGACCGTCACTCAGAGATATTTTCTATAAAAAATCCGTTAATCAAAACAGCCAATAACCAGCGCAGAAAAATAGTTTGTTTTGTGTGCATTTGCAGGATACTTAGATATTCTTAGCTGGCAAAAATCTGCGTTATGAGAAAAATGACACACTGTCTGAGCCGCCATGCGGCGAGTTTGTGGCATTTTTCTCATGCTTTTAGCAGATTTTTGGCAGCTTAGAATATCTTAGTGTCCGAAACCGCACACAAAACAAACTATTTTTCTGCGCGTCCCTTTTTTCTCAAAATTTCCAATATCTGAATCCATTCCCCCACCTCCTGCGTTATAATTAAATGAACAGGGAAAAGGAGACAGTAATGATCACAGAAAAGCAATATCTGGAATATCTGATTAAGCAATACCAGAACTTAATATATTCGATCTGCCTGAAATCTGTCGGTAATCCATTTGATGCCGAAGATCTCACTCAGGAAGTCTTTCTGTCTGCCTATAAGAACCTTTCCCGCTTTGATGGTAATTATGAGAAAGCCTGGTTAAGTAAGATCGCTGTCCGAAAGTGTCTGGATTATCTGAAAGCAGCCGGGCGGCGAAGTATTCCAACAGAAGACACCTACTTTTCCCAGATTCCGGACAGGCAATCCTCTCCCGAAGATGAATATGTCAACTACCCATCACCTAAAGGTAATGGGCTTGTAACTGCCCAGTCGTAGTAACGGCTTACGCCTCCGACCTTTTATCCCCAATAGGCATTGCTGCCTAAAGTGGCGTTACATCATTGGGTGGTTGACAGCACCCTTTGTAGCAGAGTTTACTCTGTTACAACTGTATTAGGTACTTGGCTATCAGCAAGATAGTTTATTCCCATACGATACAGATTCATAGCTCCAATACGGTCATCATTAGACGTATAACCGCAGTTTTTGCAAGTAAACAAATGTATTTTCTTATTACGATTAGACTTTTCAGTATGTCCACAAGCAGGACAGCATTGACTGGTATAACGAGGATCCACCTTTATTACAGAAGATTGATTCTGCTTCGCTTTGTAAATCAGCTTCTGCTCAAGGTCATAAAAAGACCATGATACAGAAACATAGCGGTTTTTTGTTTTGACACGTTCTGTAACATTGCGAATACCAGTCAAATCTTCTAATACAAAGAGAGTATGCTTTGGATTACCGGTGGCGAGTGCCTTCGATACCTGATGGTTAATATCCTGCATCCAACGGTTTTCTCGCTGACCGATAGCTTTTAGTCTTCGCCTTGAGGATGGCGTATGTCGCATTTGAAGTTCTTTACGAAGCCTGGAATAATTAGCCCGTTTCTGTTTAATAGCTTTACCACTAACAAATCCAGACTTATGTTTACTGTCATAAGTTGCAATAACAAAGTTAATACCTCTGTCAATACCTACAACATTACAAATATCAGAAATATTACTTTCTTCAACCTCATAGGTAACTGGTATATGCAGATAGTATTTACCATGTTTATTTACAAGTTTGGCAGTACCAAACTTGTAAATAGAATGGTTAAAATACTTAGACATACCCTCAGCAAAATAAGGAAGTTTCACACGACCATTAAGCGTATTAACGGAAAAGCAGTTTTGAGTTAAAGAATAATCTCTGTTCCAAACCAGGTCGTACTGAGGTTTTTTAAAAGATGGTTTTATCCATTCATTCTGATTTTCAAGAATGGTCTTATATCTTGCGATAACCGTTTTAAAAACAGACTGCGCCATTTGTGATTTGAGACTGAACTTTTCTCTTAGAGTAGAGTACAAAATTTTATTGAGTGAGAACTGCTTTAGGTCATGTGTGCGGAATACATAATCTGAAACATAATTACAGGCATCACAATAAACAGACATTGTTTTATTAAGCAAAACTTTATCTGTATCAGTTGCAACTATCTGAACTTTTGCAGTTATAGTTATCTGTTCCATAAAATTTATTCCTCTCATTGATACTTCACTAGCAATAGTGTATACTAATATTTAGTGAACGTCAATAACTATCAGAGGTGATTTATGGATAATAGATATTATCGTCATAACAGACGAAAATACAGTCTGAAAGTACATATAGTTCTTGTAACCAAATACCGCAAACAACTACTACAAGGCTCTATTGCTGATGATGTGAAACAAAAGATTCTCGATATAGCTAATACTCGTGGCTACGAAATAATTGCTATGGAAACAGACAAAGACCATATACATTTTTTGTTAAGTTATGATGCAACGGATAGAGTATGCGACATTGTTAAAATTGTAAAGCAGGAAACAACATACTACTTATGGCAAAAGTATAATTCGGTCTTATCAAAACAGTATTGGAAGAAAAAAATATTTTGGTCAGATGGTTATTTTGCTTGCAGCATTGGAGAAGTGTCATCAGCAACTATACAAAAATATATTGAGAGTCAAGGATAATAGATAACAATTTACAAGGCTCCTCCCACCGCCTAAAGGCAGTGGGTTTCCGCCCATGACAAACGAAAGGATTTATTTATGA
>NZ_JBWJVP010000230.1:0-27869 GCF_056339915.1 Blautia sp. ZXY-1-B12
AATGCTTGCCATGGCTCTGGTGATCATGCTGGCAGCGATCAGCGTCACATTTATTTCGGCCAGAGTGGCAGGCAGACTTGGTCATGACCTGAGAAACAGCATTTACCGTAAGGTTATGAGCTTCTCCAGCAGAGAATATCACAAATTCTCCACAGCATCCCTGATCACACGAAGCACCAATGATGTGCAGCAGGTACAGCAGGTTATGGCAATGATGTTCCGTATTGTTCTGTACGCGCCGATCCTTGGTATTGGTGGTGTGATCAAGGTATTGAACACAGATTCTTCCATGACATGGATCCTTGGTGTGGCAGTTGGCCTGATCCTGATTGTGATCTTTGTGCTGTTCCAGGTGGCAATGCCTAAATTCACTATCTTACAGACTCTGATCGACAGACTGAATCTGGTATCCCGTGAGATCCTGACAGGTATCCCTGTTATCCGTGCATTCAGCCGTGAGAAGCATGAGGAAGATCGTTTTGAGAAAGCAAACCTGGATCTGACAAAAACAAACCTGTTTGTCAACAGATGTATGACTTTTATGATGCCCATTATGATGTTGATCATGAATGGTGTATCTGTACTTATTATTTACAGTGGTGCCCATGCAGTAGACAACGGAACCATGCAGGTTGGTAATGTTATGGCATTTATCCAGTATGCAATGCAGATCATTATGTCCTTCCTGATGATCACTGCAATGTCTATTATGCTCCCGAGAGCAAATGTTGCAGCGCTTCGTATTGATGAGGTTCTGAAAACAGAGGTTTCTATTCAGGATCCGGAAACTCCGGTACATCCGTCAGAAAATGTGAAAGGTGAGATTGAATTTGACCATGTATCCTTCGCTTACCCGGAAGCAGGTGAGAATGTACTGACAGACATTTCCTTTAAAGCAAAGAAAGGTCAGACGATCGCAGTGATCGGAAGTACTGGAAGCGGTAAGAGTACCCTGATCAACCTGATCCCAAGATACTATGATGTGACAAAGGGTTCTGTTAAAGTGGATGGTGTGGATGTCCGCGACATGACTCAGAAAGAACTTCGTGACAAACTGGGATATGTGCCACAGAAGGGTGTACTTTTCTCAGGTACTATTGATTCCAATATCCGCTATGGTAAGCCGGAGATCACTGATGCACAGGTAAAAGAAGCAGCAGAGGTTGCACAGGCTACAGAATTTATTGATACAAAACCGGAGAAATATGAATCCCCTGTATCACAGGGAGGTACCAATGTTTCGGGCGGACAGAAACAGCGTCTGTCCATTGCCAGAGCCATTGCAAAGGATCCGGAGATATTTATCTTTGATGACAGCTTCTCTGCTCTTGACTTTAAGACTGACAGTCAGTTAAGAAAGGCATTGAAGGAGTACACCAAGGATGCAACTACTGTGATCGTTGCCCAGAGAATCAGTACTATCCTTGGTGCAGACCAGATCATTGTACTGGACGACGGACATATGGCAGGTATTGGAACTCATAAGGAACTGATGGCAAATTGTGAGGTATATCAGCAGATTGCAAGATCTCAGTTATCAGAGGAGGAACTGGCATGAGCGAACAGAGAAGAAGAGGTCCTATGGGAGGACGTGGACGTATGATGTCCGGCGAAAAGGCGAAAGACTTCAAGGACTCCATGGCTAAGCTTTTCCGTTATATGGGACGATATAAATTCCGCTTTATACTGATGTTTATCTTTGCAGTAGCGGGAACTGTGTTTAGTATTGTAGGGCCTAAGATTTTAGGTAAGGCGACCACAGAGCTGTTTAACGGCCTGGTTGCCAAGGTAAACGGAACCGGTGAAATTGACTTCGGAAAGATCGGGATGATCCTGTTATGGACACTTGGATTATATGTGTTAAGTGCATGCTTTTCCTTTGTACAGGGATTCGTAATGTCAGGGATCTCCAATGATGTTACCTATAATCTGAGAAAAGATATTTCAAAGAAAATCAACAGACTGCCTCTGAATTATTATGAGAGCAGAACAAACGGAGAGATCCTCTCCCGTATCACCAATGATGTGGATACTCTGCAGATGAGTCTGAACCAGAGTCTGACACAGCTGATCACATCAGTGACAACCCTGATCGGTGTATTTATTATGATGCTTTCCATCAATGTGTGGATGACTCTGGCAGCACTTCTGATCCTGCCGGTTTCCATGTTCATCATCCAGACTGTCATGAAGCATTCCCAGAAATACTTCCAGGATCAGCAGAGCTATCTGGGTAAAGTAAACGGTCAGATCGAAGAAAACTTCGGTGGTCATAATGTGGTCCGGGTTTTCAACAAAGAGAATGATGTAGTAGAAGAATTTGAGAAAGATAATCAGAAGCTTTATGAATCTGCATGGAAATCTCAGTTTTTCTCAGGAATGATGATGCCGATCATGCAGTTTGTAGGTAACCTTGGATATGTAATGGTAGCTCTCTTAGGCGGCGTGTTTGTAATCAAAAAAAGTATTGAAGTCGGTGATATCCAGTCCTTCTTCCAGTACATCCGTAACTTTACACAGCCAATCCAGCAGATCGCACAGGTTACAAACCTGTTACAGTCCTCAGCAGCAGCTTCCGAACGAGTATTTGAATTCCTGGAGGAGCCGGAAGAGAGTCAGAATGAGAAGAACCCTGTAGATGTTAATACACTTACAGGAGATGTACAGTTTGAACATGTAAAATTCGGTTACAATCCGGATAAGATCATTATCAATGATTTCTCTGCAGATGTGAAGGATGGCCAGAAGATTGCCATTGTAGGTCCCACAGGTGCAGGAAAGACAACTATGGTGAAACTGCTTATGAGATTCTATGATCTCAATGGCGGAAGTATTAAGGTAGACGGTTATGACATCAAAGACTTTAACAGAAGCAGTCTGAGAGAGATGTTTGGTATGGTGCTTCAGGATACCTGGCTGTTCTCAGGAACCATTATGGAAAATATCCGTTACGGACGTCTGGATGCTACAGATGAAGAGGTGATCGCAGCAGCAAAGGCAGCCCATGTGCACAACTTTATCATGCAGCAGCCGGGCGGCTATGACATGGTTCTGGATGAAGAAACCAGTAATATTTCCCAGGGACAGAAACAGCTTCTCACTATTGCCAGGGCAATTCTTGCCAATAATAAGATCCTGATCCTGGATGAGGCAACCTCCTCTGTAGATACCAGAACCGAAGTGCGTATTCAGAAAGCCATGGACAATCTGATGAAGGGCAGAACCAGCTTTGTGATCGCACACAGACTTTCTACCATCAAGGATGCAGACCTGATCCTGGTTATGAAAGACGGTGACATTATCGAGCAGGGTAATCATGAAGAGCTTCTGGTTAAGAAAGGCTTCTATGCAGACCTGTATAACAGCCAGTTTGAGAATAAGGCAACTGTCTAAAATATAAAGTTACAATCCCTCAGGGGTATTTGTGAAAGAGAATATATCCGGCTCCAGGCTAATGCAGATATTTCCTTCGCCAGGAGGATATAGGATCACACAGATACCGGCTGAGGGATTTTTGCCGGATTTTTGTCTTTTCTGTAAGAGGGGAATATGTTATAATTAAAAACCAATCTACGAAAATTGATATATTTTATCATCATAATAACAAGAGAAAATGATAACAATAATAAGGAGTATTGTAGCTGTGAAGTTACTGAACAGTTGCAAATATCAGAGGATATCAACAATATGACAGATAAGAAAAACGGCAGAGAATATCTGGGCTATGTGCTGGAAAAATTAAAAGAACGTATCACAGAAATCAGCCTTTCTCTGGTGGAAGGCCAGAAAGAGATTGAGGGAATGCATGAGTATTACTGGGAAAATTATACAGAGATGGACCAGTATGGTTATGAGAATTATGATAATCAGCAGGCATTGTTCCGCCAGATTTCCGCAAATGAAGAGCAGCTGATCCTGAAGCAGAGATTTCGCAGAATGGCAGATTCTCCATTCTTCGGAAGAGTGGATTTCATTTACGAAGGAGAGGACGAACCGGAGATCTTTTATATTGGAATTGGAAATTTCGCAGAGAAAGCAGGGCATATTCCATTAGTATACGACTGGCGTGCTCCGGTAAGCGGTCTGTTTTATGACTATGACAAAGGACCGGCTTCTTATGAGGCTCCCATGGGTGAAATCCATGGCGAGGTTGCTTCGAAATGGCAGTATAAGATCCGCAACGGAAAAATGATCTACGAATTTGAGAGTGATGTGAAGATCGATGATGAGATCCTGAAAGCAGAGCTGGGAAGTAACGGTGAGGTACAGCTTAAGAACATTATCTGTACCATTCAAAAGGAGCAGAATGCCATTATCCGAAATACCAAAGACAGGATCATGGTGATCCAGGGTGCAGCAGGAAGCGGTAAAACTTCCGTGGCGCTTCACAGGATCGCCTATCTTCTCTACCATGACAGACAGAATCTGAAGTCTTCCAATATTCTGATCCTGTCACCAAATGGAGTGTTTTCCGATTATATCTCCCATATCCTTCCTGAACTGGGAGAAGAGAATATTAAGGAAATGAGCTTTGATCTTTTTGCCTATGAGCAGCTTAGGGATACAGTTTCTGACTGCGAAGACCGCTATGATGAAATTGAACGCAGAATCCGTTTTCCGCAGAAAGCTTCTTTGGCAGAGGAAAAGCAGTCCATGGAATTTATAAATCTTATGGAACGCTATCTGGTGGAACTGGAAGACCGGCTGATGAATTTTAAAGATGTGGAATATAAGGGATTTGTAAAGAAAGAATCAGAGATTATTGAATTGTTTTATTTCAAATTCCAGGATTTTCCACTGCTCTCAAGGATGGATGCAGTTGCAGATTATTTCATTGACGAGGTGGAAACTCTGCGGGATCGTGATCTGGCAGATGATGAGAAAGAACTGATCCGTGAGAAATTCATGAAGCTGTATGTGACCGGAGATCTTTATGTGATCTACAGTCAGTTCCTGAAAGAAAATGGATACAAAGGACTTCCGCGTGTTTCTTATGAGAAA
Organism: Blautia sp. ZXY-1-B12; assembly: GCF_056339915.1. NCBI lineage: Bacteria > Bacillati > Bacillota > Clostridia > Lachnospirales > Lachnospiraceae > Blautia > Blautia sp. ZXY-1-B12. Next base: position 5,002 of record NZ_JBWJVP010000230.1, read on the forward strand.
AGAAAGCTGAAATATGAGGATGTTTATCCTGTTCTTTACCTGAAATATCGTTTGCAGAGCCAGCAGGGAAGAAGCAATATCAAGCATCTGGTGGTAGATGAGATGCAGGATTACTCAAGGCTTCAGTATGAAATTCTGCAGAGGATTTTCTCCTGCAGAATGACGATCCTGGGTGACCGGGCACAGACTATGGATGATAAACAGCAGGATGTGCTGAAATTTCTGCCGAAGATTTTCGGGAGGGATATCCACAAGATCATTATGAATAAGAGTTACCGTAACACCATAGAGATTGCGTCTTATGCAAATCAGCTTGCGGGTATTGAAGATATGGAACTCTTTGAACGTCATGGTGCTCCGGTGGAGGAGAAAATATTTGCAGATATGAGCCATGCTGCGGAAGAGATTGCAGAAACTCTGAAACTCGGCGAAGAAGAATATGAAACAGCAGCGGTTGTCCTGCGTACAGAGAAAGAAGCAGAACATATGTGGCTTCTTCTGAAGGAAATTCTGGGAGAAAAAGGATTTGATATAAAAGAACGTCTGTCTTATCTGGACAGAAACAGCACAAGCTTTAAGAAAGGTCTTACAGTTACGACATTCTATCTGGCAAAAGGTCTGGAATTTGATCAGGTATTTGCAGTATTTCCGCAGAAAGACCAGAGCCCGCTTGTGCGTCAGGCGAGATATATCGCTGCAACAAGAGCCCTTCATGAACTGCATATGTATGAAGTGGAAAAATAAAAAAGTAATCGTTACTGTTCACTCCGTTCACAGTAACAAGTAATCTCTCAGTTACAGAGAAAAAAAGATAAATGGTATGATGAAGCAGAAAAATGGCGTTATGACAGACTATGCAAATCGCAAAAGGCTGAGAAATCGACATTGACATCTATGTAATGAAATTGTAAAATATATAATGTTAGGGGCAAAATATCTTTTGACCCTGACATCATATTTTATAAAGTACGGAACAGTTATAATAATATCAGAGAGAGGTTTCCTCTCCTGACCTGATATCAAATATTACCTGAAGACTATATATCTATTCTAAGGAGGATATTATGAAAAATAAAAGAGTACTAATGTTATTGGCCTTAACAGCTGTATTATCTGTTTCCATGACTGCATGTAACTTTGGAGGCGGCAGTGACGAGGATTCAAGTGTGGTACAGGTAACTCCTACACCGGAGCCAACCAAAGCAGCGAAAGCAACTCCTACCCCTGCACCGGCCAATGCCCAGAATACTACCTATACATCTAAGAACAAAGCAGTATCCATTAAACTTCCGGATGCGACATGGGCGAATAAATCAGATTCTGACGATATGTTAAGCTTCGAGTCACCGAAACAGGGTAAACTCCTGATCCTGCATGGTTCCGGTGAGGAGGATATGTCTGTGGCGATCATTCCAAGTTCACAGGATACAGCCTCTGCACTTGTAAAGGCAGATAATCTTGTAGAAGGTACAGATTTTGAGATCCAGGACTATAAATCAGAGGAAGTCAGCGGTGTAAATGTTTACAGCTATACAGTTCATTACCTCACTGATAAGAGTGACTATAAATATGTTGTAAATAAATATTTCACAGATAATACAACAGAATTTTACAGTGTTGCAGGTTCTGTAAAGGATGAGAAAGCACTGGCAGGAATCAAGACTTCTGTTGATTCATTCACTATTTCCGGTGATTCTGTACTGAAAGCAGCAGCAACAGGAAAAAATTCAGGAACTACAGCAGGTACAACTGCGGACGGCACTTCAGGAACTACAGGAACAGCGGCTGCAGGTACAGACGGAACAGCATCCGGCAGTTCATCAGATGGAAGTTCTTCAGCAGGCACAGACGGCTCTTACAGTGATACTTCATCGGGCGGTTCATCAGATTACAGTTCTTCAGACTATACTTCTGATGGCAGCAGCGACGGATCTTATGATTATGACGATGGTTCCTCCAATGGATATTATGCAGACGGAACACCTGTAGGAACAGATGATCCGGACTATGATACAGATCAGACAAGAACTATTTACAGAAACTCCGACGGATATCCGCTTGTAATTTATCCGAACGGTGACGGTACATGGTGTGATGATGACGGAAATACCTATGATTTTGCTAATGGTGAGGACGTTTATGATGAGAACGGCGTTGACTATTACTATCATGGAGAACCGGCGTATGTCCGCTATATGCCTAAGAATCAGTAACAGAAAAGTTGAAAAGGACGGCTGCTGTAAAAAACAGTCGTCCTTTTTTGCGCTGACAGAGACCAACCTGTTATTTACATAAGAACGGATGTTGTGGTAGAATAGCAGGGAAAATATGTGTTGCTGTGAACGGAGTGAACAGTAAAACAGGTAGATAATGAGGGCTGATGAATGGAATCATATGGAAGATTTGCCGGTGTTTATGATGTTTTCATGGATAATGTAAACTATCGTGAATGGGCAGACTATATTATAGAAACACTGGCTCAGGACGGGATCAGGGATGGTCTGGTTCTGGAGCTGGGATGTGGAACAGGTACTGTGACAGAGATGCTTGCAGATGCCGGATATGATATGATCGGTATCGATAATTCTGAGGAGATGCTTGCAGAGGCTATGGAGAAGCGGGCAGAATCCGGTCATGATATTCTGTATCTTTTGCAGGATATGCAGGATTTTGAGTTATATGGTACGGTTCGTGCTGTGATCAGTGTCTGTGACAGTATGAATTATCTGACGGACGAGGAAGATCTGGAGTATCTTTTTGCGTTGGTAAATAATTATCTGGATCCGGGCGGGCTGTTCATTTTTGATATGAATACGGTCCATAAATACCGGGATGTGATCGGCGATACGACTATTGCTGAGGACAGAGAGGACGGAAGCTTTATCTGGGAGAACAGTTATGACAGGGAAAATGCCCTAAATGTATATGAACTGGCACTTTTTCTTCCAAGAGAAGACGGATTGTATGAGAAGTGTGAGGAGGAACATGTACAGAAAGCATATTCCATAGAAGCAATCAAGGCTATGATTGTGAAAGCAGGAATGGAACTGGTGGCAGTCTGTGATGCATATACTCATAATCCGGGTGATGAGAATTGTGAACGTCTGACTTTTGTTGCAAGAGAGCATGGAAAAAGTGCACAGAACGGATATCATGGAAGGATTCCGGAGAAACCTGAGACACATCGCGCGGATTGATGCGATTATAGCAGGCCTCTTAATTAATGCATTGTTTACGGGGATTGCTATTGATTTGATGTTAAGCCATGGACAAAATGAAAATAATATGAAAGAAATAACAGGAGTAATAAACGAATGAACGATTATATTATCAGAGCAATTGCAGCGAATGATCAGATTCGGGCATTTGCGGCAGTTACTACAGAAACAGTAGAAACAGCGAGACAGGATCACAATACAAGCCCGGTAGCCACAGCGGCACTGGGACGTCTTCTTACAGCAGGTGCCATGATGGGTACCATGATGAAGGGGGATAAGGACATCCTCACACTTCAGATTAAGGCAGGAGGTCCTCTGGAAGGAATTACTGTGACAGCAGATTCCAAAGGTCGTGTAAAGGGATATGTGGGAAATCCTGATGTATGTATCCCGGCAAACAGCAAGGGAAAACTGGATGTTGCAGGTGCTGTCGGTGTAGGATTTATGAACGTGATTAAGGATATGGGACTGAAAGAGCCTTATGTTGGACAGGTTGCGCTTCAGACCAGCGAGATCGCAGAAGATATTACCTATTATTTTGCTACAAGTGAACAGGTACCGTCAGCAGTTGGTCTTGGAGTTCTTATGAATAAAGACAATACAGTACGTCAGGCTGGCGGATTTATCGTGCAGCTGATGCCGTTTGCGGAAGAAAGCACAATTGCGAAGCTTGAGGAAAATGTGCAGAAAATCACATCTGTCACAAATCTTCTGGAAGAGGGGCATACTCCTGAGAGTCTGCTTGAGAAAGTTCTGGAGGGCTTTGATATGGAGATCAATGAGAAAGTTCCTACGGAATTTTACTGTAACTGCAGCAGAGAAAGAGTGGAGAAAGCTCTGATCAGCATCGGAAGAAAAGAACTCAATGAAATGATCCAGGAAGGTAAGTCCATTGAGATGAACTGCCATTTCTGTAATAAGAATTATGAATTTACAGTGGAAGAACTGAAAGAAATCCTGCGTAAATGTAAATAAGAGATGCCAATGTACTGACAGATGGATCTGCCGGAGCACAGGGAAGAAGAGGTAGAAAATGAAAAACGGTTATATCAAAACAGCAGCCGCAACACCTTATATCACAGTTGCAGACTGCAATGCCAATGGAAATGAGATTATCAGACTGATCCATGAGATGGAGAAAGAACATGTGAAGGTTATGACTTTTCCGGAGCTTTGTATCACAGGCTATACCTGTCAGGATCTCTTCCTGCAGAGACGTCTTCTCGACAGCGCCTGGGAAACTTTGCTGAAGATCACAAAGGAAACTGCTGATGTGGATGCCCTTGTTTTTGTAGGTGTGCCTTTCAGAAATCATGGAAAATTATATAATGTGGCAGCAGTTTTAAACAGAGGCGAGATCATTGGGCTGGTTCCGAAAACTTATCTTCCAAACTATGGAGAATTTTATGAGCAGCGCCATTTTGCATCAGGTCTTGGATGTCTGGAATATGTGGATATTGAGGGAAAGAGAGTTCCTTTCGGAACAGATATTCTTTTTATCTGTGAGGAGGAGCCGGAGCTTGTGGCAGCAGCAGAGATCTGTGAGGATTTATGGGTGACACTGCCGCCAAGCGTTCTCCATGCACAGGCAGGAGCGAATCTGATCGTGAATCTGTCAGCCAGCAATGAGATGGTCGGAAAGGACAGCTACCGCAGAGATCTTGTTTCCGGACAGTCTGCACGTCTGGTGTGCGGATATGTATATGCAAATGCAGGAGAAGGTGAGTCCACACAGGATCTGGTCTTTGGCGGTCAGAATATGATTGCAGAGAATGGAGTGATCCTTGCGGAAGGAAAACGTTTCCACAATGGTATTGTATACAGTGAGATTGATGTGCAGAGGCTGAACGATGAGAGAAGAAGACTGACTACTTATCAGCCGGCTGACGACAGTGATCATATTAAAGTGTGCTTCCATCTGAATGTGGAAGAGACAAAACTGACCAGAAAATATTCGCAGTATCCTTTTGTACCTTCACGAAAAGAAGAAAGGGATATGCGTTGTGATGAAATCCTGAATATCCAGGCAATGGGACTTAAGAAACGTATGGATCATATCCATTGCCATAAGGCAACAGTGGGACTTTCCGGAGGTCTGGATTCCACACTGGCACTGCTTGTGATCGCAAGAGCCTTTGACCTTTCCGGTGCGGACAGAAAGGATATCCACTGTATTACCATGCCATGCTTTGGAACCACAGACAGAACTTATCAGAATGCCTGCAAATTAAGTCAGTGTCTGGGTGCGACTTTAAGTGAGATCAATATCAAAGAAGCAGTAAATATACATTTCAGGGATATTGCTCATGATCCGTCTGTGCATGATGTGACTTATGAGAACAGCCAGGCAAGAGAGAGAACGCAGATCCTGATGGACAGTGCAAATCAGGATGGCTCGATTCTGGTGGGAACAGGAGATCTGTCTGAGCTGGCTCTGGGATGGGCAACCTACAATGGTGACCATATGTCCATGTACGGCGTGAATGCTTCAGTGCCGAAAACTCTGGTGCGTCATCTTGTACGTTATTATGCGGACACCTGCAAAGATGAGAAGCTGACAGAGGTTCTTCTTGATATTCTGGATACACCGGTAAGTCCGGAACTTCTGCCGCCTAAGGATGGCAAGATCGCACAGAAGACAGAAGATTTGGTGGGACCTTATGAACTTCACGATTTCTATCTGTACTATATGCTTCGTGCAGGATTTGAACCGGAGAAAATTTACAGGCTGGCATGTGAGACTTTTGAAGGAATGTATGATAAGGAGACAATCTTCAAATGGCTGAAAACCTTCTATTGGAGATTTTTTGCACAGCAGTTTAAACGTTCCTGTCTTCCGGATGGCCCGAAGGTGGGAAGCGTTGCGGTTTCACCGAGAGGTGATCTGAGAATGCCAAGTGATGCAAGTGCAGGGGTATGGCTGGAGCAGCTTGAAAATATGGATATTTAGAATCGCATAGCGGAGTGGAGGATTTTATCCGCGTGATTTTGCATGGCGAAGCGGAGAACGATCAGTTGTTCTCCGCTTTTTTCAGTGCTGTTTCAATTGCATTCAAAAGAATCATGGAAGTATACTTCTGATCTTCGGAATATTGGATGTTTTCCAGCGACTGGGAGGTATAGATCTGGCTGGCCAGTGATTCCAGAGCCGGTTCCATGAGAGGAAACATGGCTGCGGTGCTTTCGCTTAAATTTACCAGACGGATGGAAGTTACCCTGTCAGAGTCAACAGTTACTTCCAGGTCAAAGGTGTTTTCATTCAGGTCGATGGAGGAAGTATAAATTCCCGGTTTGTACAGGCTTTTGGCATCGGCTGAGGCACTTTTTTTCTGACCGGATCCAAACATGAAAAAAAGTACAATAGCCAGGATGACAGCAAGAAGAAGGAAAATGCCGGTGTATATAACTTCCTTCATATGTAGGACTATGATTTTTGTTTTTGCACTCATGGTACACGCCTCCTGGATGGTTTTGTATATTCTATTACAGAAGTGCTTAAATTATGATATACTGAAACAACGAATGTGAGTAACCGACAGTAAGGAGAGAAGAATGTCATTACAGTTTATTATCGGCAGTTCCGGTGCCGGAAAGTCTTATTTTGCATATGAGAGAGTAATCCGGGAGTCCATGGAACATCCGGAGAGAAATTACTATATTATTGTTCCGGAGCAGTTTACCATGCAGACACAGAAGACGCTGGTGGAAATGCACCCGGGAAAAGGAATCCTGAATATTGACATCCTGAGCTTTGAACGTCTTGCGTACCGTGTATTTGAAGAAACCGGCGGAGATAACAGAAAGGTTCTGGAAGATACGGGAAAAAGCATGGTGCTGCAGAAAATGGTGCAGCAGCACAGAAAGGAACTTGCCTATCTGGGAAGTCAGATGAATAAGCCGGGATATCTGGATGAGGTGAAGTCTCTGGTTTCAGAATTTATGCAGTATGATATCAGAGAAGAGAATCTGGCAGAAATGAAAGAGAAGGCCAAAGATCAGCCATTACTTGAAATGAAGCTTAAGGATGTGGGAATCCTTTATCAGTCATTCAGGGAATTCCTGAAGGGGCATTATATGACAGGGGAAGAGGTGATGGATGTCCTGCTTAAACAGCTTCCTTTTTCCGAAAAACTTAAGGGAGCGGAATTTCTCTTTGATGGATTTACCGGATTCACGCCAATTCAGGTCAATGTGCTCAGGGAACTTCTGGTCATTGCTGACCGCATAAGTGTTACTGTGACTATGGACGAACGGGAGGATGCTTTTTCTCCGGGAAAACCTTATCAGCTTTTCTTTATGAGCAAGCAGATGATACGGACACTTGCAGGGCTGAGCAGAGATCTGGAGGATCCGGTGTATCTGAAACCATCCGGACAGTCCCGGTTTGCACAGGCACCTGCCTTACAGTTTCTGGAGAAAAATATCTTCCGCTACAGAAAGGGCGTGTATGCCGAAGAACAGCAGGAGATAAAAATATTTACTGCGCCATCCCCCCTGGAAGAAATGCGGGAGGCTGCCAGAAGGATGTCAGAACTTGTGCGTACCTGCGGATACCGCTATGGTGAGATTGCAGTGATCACAGGAAATCTGGAAGAATATGCAAGACTTGCAGCACAGGTATTTGAGGAGGCAGATATTCCATATTTTATTGACGAGAAGCATTCGGTAATGATGAATCCTTTTGTGGAGTATCTGCGCGCTGCCATGGAGATGGCGGTACAGGGATTTCCTTATGAGAGTGTTTTCCGTTATCTCAGATGCGGGATGTCAGAAGTTACCAGAGAACAGGCTGATAAGCTGGAGAATTACGTGCTGGCGCTGGGAATCCGGGGATATAAGAAATGGTCTGAAAAATGGGTTCGTGTATACAGAGGAATGGAAGCGGAGAAGATACAGGAACTGAATGAGATCAGAGAGATTTTTGCGGAAGAAGTAAGGGAACTTGCACAGGGATTTGGTTCCGGGAAGAAGACAGTGGAAGAGTACTGCCGGATTCTCTATGAGTTTATCCAAAAAAGCAATGTCTGGCAGAAACTGAAACGACAGGAGCGAAAGTTTAAAGAGTCAGGCGATAAAGCAATGGAAAAAGAATATAACCAGATTTATGGAATTGTGATGGACCTGCTGGATAAGATGGTTGAGATTCTTGGCGAAGAAACGGTAAACAGACAGGAGTTCCGACAGCTTCTGGAATCAGGACTTTCTCAGGCAAAGGTTGCATTGATCCCGCCGAGCATAGATCAGGTAATGGTGGGTGATATGGAACGATCCCGCTTAAAGGAGATTAAGGCGTTATTCTTTGTCGGTGTGAATGAGGGTAATATTCCAAAGAGTACACAGACAGGAGGAATCTTATCAGAGCTTGACAGGGATTTCTTCCAGGAGCAGGGCGTGGAACTGGCACCGGGGCCTAAAGAACTGATGAATATGCAGAGGTTTTATCTGTATCTGAATATGACGAAACCGGGAGAAAAGCTGATCCTCTCCTATAGTGATACCAATGCAAAAGGAGAAGGCATAAGTCCGGCATATCTGATCGGGAGTATACGCAGTCTGTATCCGAAGCTGGAAATTGAGGGTGGAGCCGGGGTCAGACCCCATAAAAATTCTATAAACAATTATTGTTATCCGGAAAATCCGGAAGCTGGGATTGATCTGTTTCTGGAGAAGCTGGTACAGGAGACAGAGAAAGAACATGAGGATATTCTGGAGCAGGTAGATGAGACGGATGCAATGTTTGGAGAGCTTTACAGCTGGTATCTGCGGAATCCGGAATACAGAAGCAGAGTACAGAAGCTGGTACAGTCGGCTTTTGCCGGAAAACCAAAGGACATTATCAGCCAGAGTGTGGCGAAGGCATTATACGGAGAGGTTTCACCTTACAGTGCTACCAGACTGGAACGTTTTGCAGCCTGTGCATTTGCACATTTCCTTCAGTATGGAATGAAGCTTACCGAGCGTGTGGAATATGAGTTTAAACCTATGGATATGGGAAATGTTATGCATGAAGCACTGGAAAGCTTTGCAGAAGAAGTGCGAAAAAGAGGCATGAAATGGACAGAGCTGACAGAACAGGAACGGAATGAGATTGCGGACCGGTGTCTGGATAATATTGTGGCAGATTATGGAAACACAGTGCTCAAAAGCAGTGCCAGAAATGAATATATGATCGAGAGAACAAGGAGAATTCTGCGAAGGACGGTATGGGCACTTCAGAAACAGCTGGAACAGGGAGAATTTCAGCCGGAAGGCTTTGAGGTAACCTTCGGGGGAGGACGGATTGACAGAGTAGATATTATGGAAGATCAGAATAAGGTGTATGTGAAGGTAATTGATTATAAAACCGGAAATACATCCTTTGACCTGGTTTATCTGTATCATGGCCTGCAGTTACAGCTGATGATCTATCTGGATGGTGCTCTGCGTGTAGAGCAGAAGAAATATCCGGATAAGGAGATTATTCCTGCGGGAGTTTTCTATTACAATATCAAGGATCCTATGATCCAGGAGAAGATAGATGCGGATGTGGAAGCAGTCAGTGCAGGTCTTATGAAAGAACTGAAGATGAATGGGCTGGTTCAGGCAGATCCGGAGCTTGTGTACAGGATGGACAGCAGTCTTGGCTCCATTCCTGTCGCATTTAATAAGGACGGAAGCTTTCGCAAAAATTCTTCTGTGGCAGACAGAACACAGTTTGCAGTGCTTGGACGGTATGTAAGGACGAAGATTGAGAAGATAAGAAGTTCTATTCTGGAGGGAGATGCGGAGGTTTCTCCCTATGAGCTCGGAAAAAAGAATGCGTGTACTTATTGTCCGTATATGACGGTATGTGGATTTGACCGCAGGCTGTCAGGATATGAATTCCGCAGACTGAAAAACTTCTCTGATGAGGAATTATGGAAAGCATTTGACAGGGAGGCAGAATAAGATGGGCGTACAGTGGACAAAGGAGCAGCAGGAGGTTATACGGCTGCGGGACAGAAATATTCTGGTCAGTGCGGCAGCCGGGTCCGGGAAAACGGCAGTACTGGTAGAACGTATCCTGAGTAAGATCACAGATAAAGAACACCCTGTGGATATTGACAGACTGCTGATCATGACATTTACAAGAGCGGCAGCAGGTGAAATGAAAGAGAGGATCTCGGCAGCTATTGAAAAAGCACTCTGTGAAGATCCCGATAATGAGCATCTTCAGAGACAGACAACCCTGCTTCATACTGCACAGATTACAACTATTGATGGTTTCTGTGCCTATATTATCCGGAATTACTTTCATCTGATCGGACTGGATCCGGGATATCGGACGGCAGATGAGGGGGAACTGAAGCTTCTGCGGGGAGATGTTGTGAAAGCGTTGCTTGAAGAATATTATGCCAGAAAAGATGAAAAGTTTCAGAAATTCGTGGAATGCTTTGCAACGGGAAAGTCAGATGAAAATCTGGGAAACCTGATACAGAAATTATATGAAATGGCTATGAGCAATCCTTTTCCGCAGGAATGGCTGTCCGGCTGTATGGATGATTACAGGATTGATTCCCTGGAAGAGTTAAGAGAGACTGAGTGGATGAAAATGCTCTGGGATGCAGTGAAGGATGAACTGCAGGAAGCGAAGCTTCTGGTGCAGGAGGCTCGAAGAATATGCTCAGAGCCGGATGGTCCGTATCTGTATGATGAGGCACTGAGCAGTGATCTGCTTCTTATAAGGAGTCTGCAGGAACTGGCAGAGAAAAGAGATTATAATGGAACTGCAGAAAATCCTTATGAAACCCTCATTTGCCCGGCTGAGCACAAAGAAGTCTGCGGATGTAGATGAACAGAAGAAACAGAGAGTGAAAGATCTCCGGGATGAGGAAAAGGGGATTCTGAAGGAACTGGGGCAGCGATATTTCCAGAGTACAGAGAAGGAACTTCTGGAAGTGATCAGATATATCAGAGGCCCAATAGAGATGTTAGTTGAGCTGACTGTGCAATTTAAAGAGCAGTTCGGAGAGGCAAAGAGAGAAAAGAATATTCTGGATTTTACGGATATGGAACATTTTGCCCTGCAGATACTGATGACGAAAGAAGGGGAAGAAATCCATATGTCTCAGGCTGCGAGAGAGCTATCCGCAAAGTATGATGAAGTCCTGGTGGATGAATATCAGGACAGTAACTTAGTGCAGGAGCTTCTGACAACAGCAGTATCCGGGTGGATCAACCAGAAGAAAAATATCTTCATGGTAGGAGATGTAAAGCAGAGTATCTATCGTTTCCGTCTGGCAAGGCCGGAGCTTTTCATGGAAAAATATAAAAGTTATTCCACAGAAGAAGCACAGGAGCAGAGAATTGACCTGCACAAAAATTTCCGGAGCAGGGAACAGGTTCTGGAGAGTGTAAACTTTATTTTCCGACAGATCATGGGGGAAGACCTGGGAGGGATTACCTATGACAAAGATGCGGCCCTTTATCCCGGAGCTTCTTTTCCGGAAGGAGAGTCAGAGGAATTTGTAAAGACAGAGGTTCTTCTGGTCGAGAGAGACGGAGAAGAACTGTCTGATGTACAGGACTATGAAGACGCAGGTGCATCGGGAAACCGCAGGGAAATGGAAAATCAGACCGGTCAGGAACTGGAGGCGCTGGCCATTGCACAGAGAATTAAAGAAATTGTGGGAAAAGAACAGATCGTAGATAAAGAGACGAAGGAATACCGGCCTGTGGAATACGGGGATATTGTAATTTTGCTGCGAACTGCCTATGGATGGGCAGAAACCTTCAGGGAAGTACTGGCATCTCAGGGGATTCCCGTATATTGTACATCAAGAACAGGATATTTCTCTGCAACCGAGATTGTGACTGTATTGAATTATCTGAAGGTGTGTGACAATCCGCTGCAGGATATTCCGCTTATGGGAGTGCTTCGTTCACCGATTGTCGGATGCACTTCGCAGGAACTGGCAGAGCTTAGAATACAGTATCCTGATGGTCTGCTCTATGAGAGTGTTTCGGCATATGCAGGAGAAAATGAAATCCCCGAAAAAGAACTGGATCCGGATAAGCTGAAATCTGAATTGTTAAACGGTAATCTGCGAACAGATGAAAAGAACTCTCTGAATATTAAATTAAAAGGATTTCTGAGTCTCCTTGAAAAGGTAAGAAATATGGCTGCATATACGCCGGTCCACGAATTGATCCTTTATGTGCTGAAAGAAACCGGGTATGGAGATTATGCAAGGGCACTTCCGGGAGGGGAGCAGCGTTTTGCAAATCTTACCATGCTTGTGGAGAAAGCTATGGACTATGAGAAGACAAGCTACAGGGGTCTGTTTAACTTTGTTCGTTATATCGAACAGCTACAGGCATATCAGGTAGACTATGGAGAAGTCAATCTGACAGGAGCGGGCAATACCGCAGTGGAGATCATGACGATCCACAAGAGTAAAGGACTTGAATTTCCGGTAGTATTTGTGGCCGGTATGGGAAAACAGTTTAATTTTCAGGATATGAATGCAGGTCTTTTGCTTCATCCGGAACTGGGAATAGGGGCTGATGCTATCATACCGGAGAAACGGGTGATCGCATCTTCGCTGAATAAGCAGGTGATCAGAAGACAGCTTCTGAAAGAGAGTCTGGGAGAGGAACTGAGGGTACTTTACGTTGCCATGACAAGAGCAAAAGAGAAACTGATCCTTACAGGAACAGTCGGAAAGCTGGAAAAGCAGATGCTGTCGCTGTCGCGTTTTCTGGATGAGGAAGAAGAACTGCTCCCACTGGGAACCAGAATGAAAGCAAAGAATTACTGGGCTTTTGTACTGCCTGCGCTGGTGCGGCATCGGGCAATGAGTGAACTTTTGTGGGAATATGGAATCCTCATGAAGAAACAGCCGGGGATTTACGATGATATCTCTGAGTTTGTGATAAAAAAGATTACTGTCCGTCAGATGACAGAAAAGGCAGTTCTCATCCAGGCAGGAAACCAGATGCAGGAGGAATATCTGAAGAACTGGGATGAAAATAAAGTGTATGATGAGGCTGTGAAGGAAGAGATAGAGAAGAGATTTTCCTTTGTATATCCGTATAAATATCTGGAAGATATTCCGGTTAAAGTCAGTGTTTCGGATCTGAAAAAGAGAAGCTGGCATGATGAAAGTGAACTGGAAGAGAATATCAGTGTGTCTGCCGAAGAGCAGGAGGAAGAACAGGAAGCGCCGGTTCCCGCATTTATGGCAGAGAAGCAGGAAGAGTATAAGGGGGCTGCCAGAGGTACTGCTTACCACAGAGTAATGGAATGTCTGGATTATGCAGAAGCAGATACAGAGGAACAGCTTCGGGCTCAGTTAAAGAGACTTCTGGAGAGCCGGAAAATGACAGAGCAGGAAGCAGAATGTATCCGGATCCGGGATATCAGGAGGTTTGTGGAGTCCGGACTGGGGCAGAGAATGAAGAAGGCTGCCATGAAAAAACATCTTTATAGAGAACAGCCTTTTGTGATTCAGAGAAGTGCTTCTATGCTCGATGATGGTTGGAAGAACGAAACAGTGCTGGTGCAGGGAATTATCGATGCCTATTTTATGGAAGAGGAAGAGATTGTTCTTGTGGACTATAAAACGGATAGAGTGAAGAGAGGACAGGAACAGAAGCTGATCGATCTGTATCATGTGCAGCTTGAGGATTATGCCCGGGCATTGGAGCGGATGACGGGGAAAAGAGTGAAGGAAAAGATCATTTATTCGTTTACATTGCAGAAAGAGATATTGCTGTAAGCGGAATAAATATTATTATTGTGAATTCAAATATCCGGCAGGGATAAGCGCGTGTTATACGCGCCACCCTGCCGGATATTTGTTTTTCAGGATCTGGTTGACCAGTTTACCGAAGCCAATGGGATATCCATCTGCACAGAGGAGATGCCAGCCTTTTTTGTGAGCTGCTTCTTCGGGTTCGATATTTAAGGTTTCGCCCTTTAAATATCTGGTGATCCTTTCGTCAGAAGCGGAGAGAGAGATGACTGCTTCTGCTTCATTTTTGCGGATCGCCAGTGCAAGTGGCTGAGACGGCTCGAAGCGGTTTTTCTTCAGGTCACCGAGATAGAGACCGTTTCTTAAGAAGGTGATGCCGCGGAAGTTGTGGGCAACCGGGGGAAGATAGTAGGCTTTATCACCGCGGATTTCCACACGTTCCCAGTCAAATGGCTGGCCGCAGAGGGTTTTCAGACCGATTTCGTTCAGAAATTCCTCAATCAGTGGAAATGCGTTTTTGTCCGGTTTTGTGTGAGGACGGGAGCTTTCCTTGATGGCCTGTCCTTTTTTACGGAAGAGCGCAAGGAAGTGTCCCTCTCCATTCATTTTGTGTGGAAAAATCCGGATGCATTTGATAAGCTCAGGATTTTTGTTTCCCCATTCAGGAACTCCATGGGAGAAGCCTTCATAATCTTCCATTTCTGCCAGTTCCATGTCAGGACGGTTTTCCAGAAGCCAGGAAACAGTTTGTTCGTCTTCTGCAGGCGCGAATGTGCAGGTAGAGTAAAGCATCAGTCCGCCGGGACGGAGCATATCGGCTGCCTGGAGGATAAGCTCTTTCTGGATTTCGGAAAGCTCCATGGATTTTTCGGGAGTCCAGTCTTTGGCAAGTGCTTCTTCCTTACGGAACATTCCTTCTCCGGAGCATGGAGCATCCAGGATGATCTTGTCGAAGAATTCGGGGAATGCTTTGGTTAACTTTGCAGGTGTTTCGTTTGCTACGAAGACATTTGGGATGCCGAAGAGTTCCAGGTTGCGAAGGAGGGCTCTGGCGCGGGAAGTGCTGATATCGTTTGCTACCAGAAGCCCCTGTCCCTGAAGTGCTGCGCCTGCTGCAGTTGCCTTGCCGCCCGGGGCTGCGCAGAGGTCCAGGACTCTGTCGCCCGGCTCGATGGGGATGCGGGAGGCGGGGGTCATGGCGCTGGGTTCCTGAAGGTAGTAGAGGCCGGCCTGGTAGTATGGGCATCTGGAAGGACGGATGTCTTCATCGTAGAAGTAGCCGTTTTTGATCCATGGGATCTGGCGGATTGGAAATGGAGACAGGTTTTCGAAGTCTTCGCAGGTGATTTTTGAGGTGTTTATGCGCAGGCCGTAGGTGCGGGGGGCATTGAAGCTGGAGAGGAAGGCGGGGTATTCGTTGCCGAGCATTTTTTCCATTCGGGAGAGGAATGCGGGGTGGAGGGGTGTTGTATTTTCGTTCATAATGGGTTGGTTTCCTTTGCTGTAGTTTTGATTGGTGGGTGGGGGACGCGCAGGAAAATATATCTGTCTGAGTGCGGTTTCGGCATCTAAGATCTTCTAAGTCGGTAAAAATCTGCTAAAAGCATGGAGAAAAATGCAAAACTCGCTCCGCTGCAGGCTTCGCTCAGACAGGTTGCGATTTTTCTCCATAACGCAGATTTCTACCGGCTAAGAAGATCTAAGATGCCTGCAAATGCACTCAGACAGATATATTTTCCTGCGCTGTTTACTGAAAATAACTGTAGTATAACGTGAGGTTTATGGAATATTAAGTTTATGAAATACTATAGCAATTTAATAAAATAATGCAATCAAGACAGTTCAGCAGGACTTCATTCTATGATGGACTGGATTGTTTGCAGTAATTTATGAAATAAGAAATTGATATATGGCAATGCTTTTAAATGCATTATTCATGAGGATCGCTATAGTGAACCGGAAGACGTTAAGGAGGTATTTTCAGTAAAGGTGTCAATATGATTATAAAGTATAAATGATTTTTGCTAAATAGTATTGACAAAATGATATTATACATCATATAATATCGTTAACAAAACAATATTGATGTTCTGTATAGTATGTGAACAGGATGGAATCAATGTATCAGATGTGAAATGGCGTTTACCTTTGGTATAGTCTGGAGCATTTTTCAGACATGCTCTAAGGTTGGATTGCAGAGATGATGCTGTCTGTACAGAACATAATTGAAACGAGGGAGTGAGCATATGGTTTTTAATACGGGTGCTGCGCTTCTGGATGCGGTTGTTCTGGCGGTTGTTTCTAAGGAGAAGGAAGGGACTTACGGGTATAAGATCACGCAGGATGTGCGTGGAGTTCTGGATGTTTCGGAGTCTACTTTGTATCCGGTGCTCAGGAGGCTGCAGAAGGATGATTGTCTGGAGGTTTACGATATGGCGTATGCAGGACGTAACCGGCGTTATTATAAGCTGACGGACAGAGGTGCTGCGCAGCTGGAGTTTTATAAAGCTGAATGGAAAATTTATGCATCCAAGATAAGCGGGATGTTTGAGGGAGGAATAGGATGATGGACAGGGCGCAGTTTATGCAGGAGCTGGAGAAGCTGCTTGCTGATATTTCCGAGACAGAGAGGCAGGATGCCCTTGATTTTTATAATAGTTATTTCGATGATGCAGGAGCTGAGAATGAAGCTTCGGTGCTCAGGGAACTTGGAAGTCCAGAGAAGGTTGCAGCGATCATCAAGGCGGATCTGAAAGGTTCGGCAGGAGGCTATGAGTATGGAGAATATACGGAGCATGGCTATGAGGATGCCCGGACTAAAGAGAGAGGACAGATGCCTGAGAAATATGGAGAAGAGTCGGGAACAGGGAAGCGTTTTTTCAGAAAGGGGAATCAGGCGGTGCTGATCCTTGCGGTGATCCTGCTGGTTTTTATTTCTCCTTTTGTTAAGGGGGCTGTTGGTGGGATTCTGACATTTGTAGTTGGAATCTTACTGCTTCCGTTCTGGCTGATCGTTGGATTGGGCATAGGTGCTATGGCTTTACTGGTTGGCGGAATTGCAGCTGTTGTGGCTGGAGCAGGGCTTTTGGCTGTAATGACCGGAACCGGGATCCTGACCATAGGAATTGGATGTCTGATGATTGCTATGGCAATCCTTATGATATTAGGACTGATCAGCATCGCAGTACACATTGTGCCGAAATGGTTTCGGAAGATTACCGACTTTTTTAACAGGTTGCTTTACAGAAAAAGAAAGGAGGAGGTTAAATGAAGAAGTTTACAAAAGGAATGTTGATCGCAGCGGGGATTTTTGGTGCTGTGGGAATCGGGCTGACAGCTGCCGGTGGTGTTATGGGAGCCAGTATGTCGGAACTGACAGGGGTGAAAAGCCTGAAAAGGGTGCTTCTGGTGGCAGACGGGGATTATGATTATGATGACAGCGATGATTATGATGACGATGATGATTATGACGATGATGATTATGACGATTATGATTATGATGACAGCGATGACTATGACAGCGATGATTATGACGACAGCGACGACTGTGACGACAGTGAGGATTATGCCCGCGCTGTTGATGAGAATGAGGAAGATGGCACTGTATATCAGTTGAAGTATCAGCCCACAAAGCTGGATATAGAGTTGAAGTACGATGAGCTGATTCTGGAAGAGGGTGACAGTTTCTGTGTCAGAGTTTATGATGACAGTGGGAAGAATGTGACAGTGAAGGAGAGTTCGGATACTCTTAAGGTCAGAAGCACGAAAAAACTGTCTAAAACCAGAAAGGTGCATATTTCCTATCCGGAAGATGTTAAGCTTCAGGAGCTGGAGATTGAGATGGGTGCAGGTACTGTTTATCTGAACAGAGATATTGAGACAGAGAAGCTGAGTGTGGAGATGGGAGCCGGGGAATTTGAAAGTAAGAATCCGGTGACTGCAAGGGAGGCAGATCTGGAAATCGGAACCGGAAGTATGACATTTGCAGATCTGAGCGCCAGGAAGACAGATGGAGAATGTGGTCTGGGTGAACTGGATCTGACACTGACCGGTACGCAGGAGGATTATAATTATGATCTGGAATGTGGAGTGGGAAATCTGGATGTAGGTTCTGATTCCTACAGTGGACTTGGACGGGAGAAAACCATTTCCAATAAAGGTGCAGACAGGAAACTGGATCTGGAGTGCGGTATGGGAAATATATCAGTAGATTTCTCCGGGAAAGAGCACAGAGATTTGCAGATATCCTGAAGAGTATATACTCTGACGTGCAGAAATAAAAGTAGTATTTAACCGAATCAGGAAGTCATTCGGTGTAGAGTAGGTAGCGAAGCGGATGATTTTATCTGCTCGACTAATCTGGGTTTAAGGAGGAAATGGAACATGGGTGACAAACGTTTATACAAATCATCAGAAAACAGTATGCTTTGCGGTGTATGTGGAGGAATCGCAGAATATTTTGATATTGACCCTACGCTGGTGCGTCTGGCATGGGTGATCCTTACCTGCTTTGGCGGTGCGGGAATCTGGGCATATATCATTGCGGCAATTATTATTCCCAAAAGATAACAGAATCTCAGGATCCAATCTGTAATGGACAGAAGTTTAACCGAATCAGGCAGGCAGCGAAGCGGATTGCGAATATCCGTTTGAATGAAATACAGTATAAAAATTAAGAAAACAGCCCATACTCCAAAGAAAAGGAGTGTGGGCTGTTTTGGATAAAGAGAAGGAAATAAAAGCTTATCTTGATGGAGAATTATTGCCGGAGGTCAGAATGAAGTATGAAATTGCAGAGGAAATGGGACTGCTGGACAGGGTATTGAGTGATGGATGGAAAAGTCTGTCTGCGAAAGAGACCGGACGGATCGGAGGGTTGATGACGAAACGAAAAAAAGAGAAACTGAAAAAATAAATAATATGGAATAAGCTTGTTCTCCGGACGATGATGCTGTAAAATTAAGAACAGGTATTAGAGCGTGTTTGAAAAATCATTCCCACAATCTGCACGCCCCATTTTGCGGTATATTTTGCCCGAATTCGGTTGTCGTAGCCCGCTATGACGCCCTTATTCGAACAAAATCTCCTACAAATTGTGACGCACATCTTGCAGAAAGCCTTTTTCAGACACGCTCTGGAGTAGCGAAGAAATATGGGAGGACAATAAAATGAAGTTAGGTATTCTGGGAGCAGGAGGCATTGCTTCTACTATGGCGAAAACAGTGGCAGGAATGAAAGATGTGGAGGCGTATGCGGTTGCTGCCCGTGATCTGGAACGTGCCCGGGTATTTGCACAGAAATATGAAGTAAAAAAAGCATATGGATCCTGATGAGGAAATGCTGGCAGATGATGAGGTTGAACTGGTTTATATCGCAACTCCTCATTCACACCATTATCTGCATGCAAAGATGTGTCTGGAAGCGGGAAAGCATGTGCTTTGTGAAAAGGCATTTACTGTAAATGTAGAGCAGGCACAGAAATTATTTGATCTTGCAAAAGAGAAAAAGCTTCTGATCACAGAAGCAATCTGGACGAGATATATGCCGTCCAGAAAGTTGATCAACGATATTATTGAAAGTGGTGTGATCGGCGAAGTTACCGCAGTTACGGCGAATCTCAGCTATACAGTAAGTCATGTGGAACGTATCCGTAAACCGGAGCTTGCAGGAGGTGCTCTTCTGGATGTAGGCGTATATCCAATCAATTTTGCCTCCATGGTGCTTGGCGATAAGGTAAAGGATGTAAAGGCTACTGCAATCTTTCAGAATGGAGTGGATATTCTGGATAGCATTGCCATGGTGTTTGAGGGAGACCGCATGGCAACCCTTCAGTGTGGAGCAAGAGAAATCTCAGACAGAATGGGAAGTATTTTCGGAACCAGAGGATATATGCAGGTGCAGAATATCAATAATCCGGAAAAGATTACAGTGTTTGATACCGAACATAAAGAAGTGGCTTCTTATGTTGTGCCGGAACAAATCTCAGGATATGAATATGAGGTAGAATCCTGCATGAAAGCAATCCAGGAAGGAAAACTGGAGTGTCCGGAAATGCCTCATGCGGAAACAATAAGGATTATGAAAATCATGGATGACATCCGTAAATCCTGGAATTATGAGATTCCCTGTATCGAATAAAAAGTGTGGAATAATCTTATAAAAAAGACCAGTAATGTTTTTGACATATACCCGAAACATTACTGGCTTTTCTGATATTCATGACCATTAGATTACATATCATTTCGTAATTACAGAAACATTTCCGTCCAGTGGTATATTAATTAGGTAAATTGATACTTTTATATTTTATTATCTGGAGGAGAAGAATGAAAAGTAATTACAAAATTTTTACAGCAGTTTTTTTATCGGCAATTATGACAGCAGCAGCTCCGTTAACAGTATGTGGGGCGGAAGTTTTTTCGGCGGGAGAATCTTTCAGTGATGGAACGGGGAGTATTCCTGCCATATTGACAGATATGGTTCTGCCGGATGGAGAGATTGGAACGGAATATCAGGTACAGCTTGAAGCTGATACAGATGTGAACTGGAGTCTGGAGGAGGGAAGCGAGCTTCCGGCGGGACTTACGTTGTCTTCCGGGGGAGTGATCAGCGGAACACCGCAGGAGGAAGGGAGTTTCAGCTTTACTGTACAGGCGGACAATGGTATTGGAGTTTCTTCACAGGAACTGAGCCTTTATGTTGCACAGCGTGAGCAGGAACCTGTTATAAAGCAGTATGAGCTGACATCAGGTACTGCTTTGATCGATCTGGGAATTCATGCAGAGGGAGAACAGTCACGTAAGCGGTTATTTCTTTATAATGCAGGAACAGATTCGCTTCATCTCTCTGATTTTCCGCAGAGCAGATATTTTGATTTTTCCTACGCACCGATTTTCGATACAAATACGGATGAAGAAATGCAGCCCGGAAGTTGTGCGGCTGTGGACATTGATGATAAGAAGGATCTGCCTGCCGGAAATTATGAAGAGACAGTGACATTTGAGACAAAAGAGGGTGCTTCCTGTAAGGTTACTCTGAAAGTAATTGTGGGAGCTTCCTCTGAAAAAGATTATGAGCTGAGTATAGAAACAGGTACAGAAGAAGAATTTACAGAAAGCGATTTCTATGACCCGGAATTTCGTGTGGAGAAGTATGTAGTGGTCAGAAATTCAGGAAAAAAGGAAACCAGAATACGGATAGATACTTCTGGTCTTAAGAATTTTGAAGTGGATGATCAGATGGCAAAGTGGACAGAAGATTATGAGGAACAGGATTCCAAAAAGCTGCTGAAACCGGGAGAAACACTTTATTTTTATATATTGCCGAAGCAGGAATACGGAATTTATGATGAATCGTTTGCATTTCTCGCAGATGACGGAAGCAGATATCCTCTTCATGTTACAATGAACAGAGAGAAGAATCCGACAGAAAAGAAGCAGCTGGAAATTACTGAAAAGTCTGCCGGGGGTTTTCCGACAATGCAGTGGGGCTATAAGACACTTCCGGAAGCAAAGACATATATTCTGAAAAATGTTACTGATACAGATATGAAGCTGTCTTTTAACCGTAGTAAAGAATGTAGTGTGTTATTATCTGGAAATGCTTATCTGGCACCTGGGGAGAGCACAGAACTGAGACTCTGGCCCAAACTGGGGCTTTCGGTGGGAAAATATAGTTTTCAGGTGACTGTGACTGCGAAAACAGTGGCAGGAGAACACCTGACAACGCAGAATCTGTATAATTCTTTTATTGTAGGAGACCGGACTTATCAGGGACTGGCAGATGCTGTTGCGCCTGTGACCGGAATTACCAATGGTGCAGAAAAAACTGCTGATGCTTTGCATCTGCCGAATTCGCTGGAAGTCTATGGCGCCGAGGTGAATGGAGAGAAAACAACATTTTCTGCGTCTGTGAAGTGGGATGTGGAGAATTGTGCTTATGATCCGAAAAGCAAGGCAGCTCAAAGTTTTCTGGTCAACGGATCTCTGGAACTGAATGAGGATGAAAATAATGAAGGGCTGGACACTGCCGTACAGATAATGGTACAGGTGGATGCTTATCAGACATTAAACAGACCAGTTATTGATACGCGGTGGACCAGAGTGATCACAAATTATGCAATGCTTTATCTGAGAGATCTTTCCAATGAAGCGGACGGCTATCAGTTTGTGACAGCGAAATCTCAGAAGGATCTGAAAAAGGGGAATTATACTGCGCAGACAAAAATTACAAATTCTGAACTGAATCAATATCCTGAGCTGAAGTATATTCCGGAGGGAACACATAGTCTTTATTGCAGGGCATATAAAGAGAACAGCAGCCATGTTATGGAATATGGGGAATGGTCAGACGGGGTTCCGGTTACGGTAAAGGCAAAGACTCCGGACGCACCTGTGGTTCAGAAGGTGCAGGTGAAGAAAAATGATGTCAGAATAGTACTTAACAGCAAGGGTGAGGAACCGGACGGTTACGATGTTGTTGCTGCCAGAAGTAAGAACGGAAAAGAACCATCGGATTATATAAAGGTAAAGAGTGGGTATTCCGGAAGCAGTAAAGAGCTTATCTTACGGGGCGTACCGGCAGGAACGTGGTATATTGGCGTACATGCTTATAAATATCTGAATGGGAGCAATACCAAAGTGCTCAGTAAATGGGCAGAGGTCAGGAAGGTAACTGTAAAAACAAGCCTTGTAACAGGAAAACCTGCTGTTAAATCAGCTAAGGTTTCCAGACAGGGAACAAAAAGAAACGTGGCGGTGACGTTTACTGTTCCAAAGTCCTGTGATGGAACAGACTGGGTACTGGCAAAGAAAGTTTCCAAATCTGATAATGGCAGCTATACTGGTGTAAGCAGTTATGCTTACACAAAGAAAAATCAGACAAAAACCACGGTGGTCTTTAAAAATGTGAAGCCCGGAGTCTACTACCTTGCAGG
>NZ_JBWJVP010000231.1:0-11291 GCF_056339915.1 Blautia sp. ZXY-1-B12
TTTTTTTTATTTTGCATTGCCGCAGGCAATCTGGAATGAATTTTGGCTACGTTACTGTGGAACGGAGTGAACAGTAACGTCTGAGAAATATAAGGCCTGTCACTGTTGTGTAAACGGTTGACAGATGGAATTTCCAATGATAATATAAATTCATTCGACATAAAAAATATTCAGTTGTATTTTTTATATATAGATGTGTGAAAAAACAGTATAAAATACGACAACAGGAGGGAAGAAGATGGAGAACGAAACAGTTTCCAAAAATTTTATTGAGAATATCATTGATAAAGATTTAGCAGAGGGTGTTTATGACACCGTGCATACACGTTTCCCACCGGAACCGAATGGATATCTTCATATCGGTCATGCGAAATCTATTCTTTTAAACTATGGTCTTGCACAGGAATATAACGGCAAGTTCAACATGCGTTTTGATGATACAAACCCGACCAAAGAAAAGAGTGAGTTTGTAGAATCCATCAAGGCAGATATCAAATGGCTTGGTGCAGACTGGGAAGACAGACTGTTTTTTGCATCTGACTATTTCGGACAGATGTATGAAGCTGCTGTAAAGCTGATCCAGAAAGGCAAAGCCTATGTATGTGACCTGACAGCAGATCAGATCCGTGAATATCGTGGAACTCTTACAGAGCCGGGTAAAGAAAGTCCATACAGAAACAGAAGTGTAGAAGAGAACCTGCAGCTTTTTGAAGAGATGAAAGAAGGTAAATATGCAGACGGAGAGAAAGTGCTTCGTGCCAAGATTGATATGGCATCTCCGAACATGAATATGCGCGACCCGGTTATCTATCGTGTTGCTCATATGACTCACCACAGAACAGGTGATACATGGTGCATCTATCCAATGTATGATTTCGCCCATCCCATCGAGGATGCCATTGAGGGAATCACACATTCCATCTGTACTCTGGAGTTTGAGGATCACAGACCACTGTATGACTGGGTTGTAAAAGAACTGGAATATCCACAGCCACCGAAGCAGATTGAGTTTGCAAAACTGTATCTGACAAATGTAGTTACAGGTAAACGTTATATCAAGAAACTGGTAGAGGAAGGCATCGTAGACGGATGGGATGATCCGCGTCTGGTTTCCATCGCAGCACTGCGCCGCCGTGGATTTACACCGGAATCCATCAAAATGTTTGTAGAACTCTGCGGTGTATCCAAAGCAAACAGCTCTGTTGACTATGCAATGCTTGAATACTGCATCCGTGAGGACCTGAAACTGAAACGTCCGCGCCTGATGGCTGTTCTTGATCCGATTAAGCTTGTGATCGATAATTACCCGGAAGGCGAAGTAGAATATCTGGAAGCTCCGAACAATATGGAGAACGAAGAACTGGGAACCCGTAAAATACCGTTTGGCAGAGAACTCTATATTGAGAGAGAAGACTTCATGGTAGATCCGCCTAAGAAATATAAGAGAATGTTCCCGGGCACAGAGGTTCGTCTTATGAACGCATATTTTGTAACCTGTACAGGATATGAAGCTGATGAAGATGGAACTGTACGTGTTGTACACTGTACTTATGATCCTGCAACAAAGGGTGGCAATGCACCGGATGGCAGAAAAGTAAAAGGAACCATTCACTGGGTAGAAGCAAGTCAGGCAGGAAAAGCAGAAGTACGTCTCTATGAGAATATCGTAGATGAGGAGAAGGGTGTATACAACAAAGAAGATGGTTCTCTGAATGTAAATCCGAATTCTCTGACAAAAGTTACCGCATATGTAGAACCTGCACTTATGGAAGCAAAAGGCTATGACAGCTTCCAGTTCGTAAGAACAGGATTTTTCTGTGCAGATATCCATGATTCCAAAGAGGGTGCACCGGTATTCAACCGTATTGTGTCTCTGAAGAGCTCATTTAAACTTCCGAAAGCATAATGAGGCTGGATTGGTAATATATCAGAATAAAAAGGGAATGTTGCTTTTACGATTGTACAATCGTGAAGCAGCATTCCCTTTTGGTTACGTTACTGTGAACGGAATGAACAGTAACGTTTATTCTTCAGATTCAGATGCAGCGTCCATAGTCTCTTCGAAAGTCTCAGGTTCATCGGCATCTTCTTCCGCTTCTGCATCTTTAATCTCAACTTCAGAAGCTTTATCGGAAGATTTCTCAGAATCATTTGTATCAGCGGTTTCTTCAGATCCTTTGCTTTCGGTACCATCTGTTGCAGAATGTTCGCCTGTTTGTTCCCAGGACTGGAAATCTTCGGCAGGTTCCTGATCTTCCTTAGCAGTTTCCTTTTCATCAGTCAGATCGAAATCATCAAAGTCATCTTCAAAATCAAAATCCTCTTTACAGGATCCTTTTTTGGCAATAAGGGCAGCTACAGCACCGGCAGCAGCTGCTGTAAGGGCACCTATTGCAACATATCCCCAGTATTTATTAATTTTAGCCATGATAATCATAAACTCCTTTCTGATATTCTCCTATTTTTGACAGCGAGTCAGGATAAAAATATCTTTTACTCCTGACACCATTTTATTCAGCTATAGGTTATTGTTATTTTAATACTTTTCAGATAAAAAGAAAAGCGAAATTTTATGGAAAGAGTTAATGAAAGCAGTTGCATACCAAAAAGATACAAGGTATACTATGACAGGAAAGAAGAGGTTATTATGAGAAAAATTATTTTGGCATCTGCTTCGCCCAGACGAAAAGAACTGTTGGAACGGGCTGGCGTGGATTTTGAAGTGCTGCCTGCATCAGGTGATGAGAATCGTATCTCAGACAATCCGGGAGAGGCAGTAAAACAGCTGGCTTCGGATAAAGCAGCTTCTGTTATCCGCACTATGAAAGATAGTGCCGACGGAACAATTGTGATCGGATCTGACACAGTGGTAGTGTTTGAGAATGTGATCCTTGGCAAACCTCATGATACAGAGGATGCAGTGAATACATTAAAGAAACTTCAGGCAAATACTCATCAGGTATATACCGGCGTTTCTGTATGGGAAAAGAAAGAAAAAGTCTGGACAGAACATACTTTTTATGAAAGTACAGATGTGACTTTTTATCCGGTTTCAGATGAGGAGATCAGAGAGTATGTTGCCACAGGAGAGCCTATGGATAAGGCTGGAAGCTATGGCATCCAGGGACTTTTCGGAATTTATGTAAAGGGGATCAGCGGAGATTACAATAATGTGGTAGGACTCCCGGTTGCCAGACTATTTTATGAAATGAAGAAATCAGGAATTAACTTAAGAGGATGACAAAAGATGATTAAAGCATGTATATTTGATTTGGATGGAACACTGGCTGATACGCTGGATTCCATGGCTTATGTGACTAATATTATTATGGAAAAATTCGGGTTGAAAACACTTCCGGTGGATAATTTCAGATATTACAGCGGAGAAGGGGCAAATATGCTGATCCGCCGCGCACTTAAGGATGCGGGGGATCCGGAACTTGCGCATTATGATGAGGGACAGAAGCTTTACCGGGAAATGTTTGAAGCAGATCCGATGTATAAAGTAGTTCCCTATAAGGGAATGCCGGAAACCTTAAAGAAATTGAAGGAACATGGAATGAAGCTGGCAGTTTGTTCAAATAAACCTCATCCTGCAGCTGTGAAAGTAATTGCGCAGCTTTTTGACGGGGAATTTGATATGGTAGTTGGTCAGAGTGAAGCAATCCGCAGGAAACCGGCACCTGATGGTCCACTTATGGTTGCGGAGAAATTTGGTGTAAAACCGGAAGAATGTATGTATGTGGGAGATACAAGTACAGATATGAAGACCGGTAAAGCAGCAGGAATGTATACAGTAGGTGCGCTATGGGGCTTTCGTGACCGAAAAGAACTGAATGAGAATGGAGCAGATCTTGTCGCTGAGAAACCGACAGATCTGGTAAAGATTTGCGAGGAACATGGAAATGATTAGGTTGGTTGCAAGTGATCTGGATGGGACGTTACTTTTACATAAGGCACAGTCTCTGCCTGAAGAAATTTTTTCGCTGATCAGGCAGTTAGAGGAACTGGGGATTATGTTTGTAGCAGCCAGTGGAAGGCAATATCCGAATATGACAAAGCTGTTTGCACCTGTTGCTTCAGAGATTTCCTATATTTCGGAGAATGGTGCACTGGCAGTGGATCATGGAGAGGTACTGTATCAGGATTCTTTTGACAGAAAGCTGGCAGGGGAGATTATTTCTGCAATCCTGGAAAAGAAGGATGCCGAGTTTACCTGTTCTGCAAAGGATTACCACTACCTGATGCCGAAGACAAAGAGATTTCATGACCATATGTTATATGAAGTAAAAAATGAATGCAGATTTGTAAACAGCATGGAAGAGATGACGGCTCCTATCATGAAGCTGGCTGTGTTTGAACCGGCCGGCCTTACAGAAGAATCTGTGAAATACTGGATGGACAGATTTGGAAAAGAATGTGTTGTTGTCACTTCGGGAAATGAGTGGATTGATTTTATTCCTTTTGGAACAAACAAGGCAAAAGGAATCAGAGAATATCAGAAAAGATATCATATTTCGCCGGAAGAATGTATTGCGTTCGGAGACGAATATAATGATATAGAGATGCTTAAAGCGGTAAAATATGGCTTTGCCATGGAGCATTCCAAGGAGGGGGTACGGGCAGCTACGTCCTATATGACAAAACAGGTTGAACCGGTCCTTGAGAAGCTGATCCGGGCAAAGGGAAAGATTGAGGAGGTTATTTAAATTGTTTACAGAAGAATGTATTAATACGTTTCTTGAAAATCAGGAACAGCTTTTTCCACAGGCGGTAGCAGAATCATATGAAGCAGCGGAAGCATTCCTTGAGGATTGCATGGCGCAGGTTGTGGATTCTATTGAAGAAGTGAGAGAATATCTGGAAGAGTCAGGCGCTGATGTGGAAGGAATGTCAGATGAAGAACTGGAAGATGCAAGTGAAGTATTTGCTCTGCCGGATGGAAAATATCTGATAGTAGAAGGATAAAAACTGTTCGGTCAAATTATGGATATCACGTGATATATCGGAGAAATAACTGTAAAACACAGTTCGGTCCCTGAATATTGGAGAAAATTGAACTCTGATACTCAGGGGCTGAAGTTGTTTTAAGGGAGAAAATACAGATTACATTTCCGGAAAATGTGATGCTATAATGCTTTTATACAGAGAAAAAACGATGTTGTGGTCTGCGATGGGAATGAAAAGGGCAGACAGACACAGAAGCATCACAGAACTGTAATTATTCAGTACCTTCAGAGCGGCTGCTGAATAATTACAAATCTTATTATAAATGAAAAGGAGGACTACAGATGGAGAGAAAGAGATTTCTTGCAGTTGTAATGACTGTGATGATGGTTATTTCAATGATTCCATCCATGGTTTTTGCGGCAGCTCCGTCAGGAGAATTGGGCGGTAAGCTTAAGATTAAGGGACTTGCAGCTGTAGGCGTAGTGTTGAGTGCAGATTATGCAAAGGTTACACCGGAAGAGGTTACGGATGAAGATTTTACTTTTTCCTGGTCAAGACAGACCGGGGAGAAGGAGTTAACACAGGTAGGTACTGAGAAGAACTATACGATCACTCAGGATGATCTGGGATGCAGACTGGTGCTTGATCTGACCCCTGTAGATGGAAGCGGACTGACAGGTACTCTTACTGCAAAGACGTTAGAGGTAGCTGCAACTGAAGAAGAGGCGAAAGCAGTGGAACAGGAAGCAGAGGATGCACAGCAGACAGAAACGGCAGATGGAACAGAGGATGCACAGCTGGAAGAAACAGCAGATAATGCAGAAGGCAGTCAGGATTCTGAAAATCAGGATGTAGATAGAACAGAAGATGTACAGCAGAATGCAGGGAATGAACAGGAAGATGAATCTCAGAACACAAAAGGTCAGCCGGAGGAAACAACAGAAGGTACTGATGATTCCCAGATGAAAATTTATACAGAAGATCAGCTGCAGGTGGATGAGAACGGAAATGTGCAGACAGATGGATCAGAGAAAGATCAAAAGACTTACGAAGCGACTGCCACTGTAGAGGACAGCGAAGATCAGATCTGTGATTTTGGAACAGTAAAGAGTGATCTTGAGGATGTGGAAGCACGGTATGTGCAGATTACGAATACCGGAAATGAGAACTTGAATTTTCAGGAGATCAGTCCGGAACATTTTATGGTTCAGGATATTACAGAACCGCTGAGTGCAGGTGAATCTGTAAGCGTATGGATACAGCCGAGGGAAGGGCTGGAACCGGGTGAATATGATGATATGATCACATACCGGACGGAAGAAGGTATTGAGGTTCCTTTTGAAGCGAAGATTGCAGTTGAAGGTGAGGATGATTCATCAGATGACGAAGATCTGAAGCCTTCGGATGAGCCTTCTGCAGAACCGACAGAGACGCCGGATGACAGCGAGGCTCCATCGGCAGGTGACAATGCAGATGCATCTCTTGAGGCACAGTCTCTTGATGTAAATACAGGAAGTCTTAATTTCAGCGATATCGAAGAAAATTATACACAGGCCAATGAGACACTGTCCGTAACCGTAACAAATACAGGGGATGGAACTGTCACTTTAAAGATACCGAAATCAGATTATTTTGAGGTGATGAACGAAGATGGAAGTGAAGCTGTATCAGGAATACAGATTGCAAAAGGTGATTCTCTTATGTTCATGGTACGTCCAAAAACCGGTCTGACGAAGGGTGATTACAGTGATACCCTGATATTTGAAAGTGAAGAGGATTCGGAAGTAGCAGTGCAGGTAACTGCGGAAGTATCTGTAAAAGAGGCAGAACAGGAACAGATCACAGCAGTTCAGGCAGATCCGGAATCTTTCAGTTATGATGATCTGAAGGAAGGTTATGATACTCCTGAAGCGACGACCATTACACTTACCAATACAGGAAATACAACTGTTTCGCTGATGCAGCCATATGCAGAGTATTTTGATATTGGGGAACTTTCGGCATCAGTGCTGGAGCCGGGAGATTCTGCTGCATTTACAGCAGTACCGGTGACTGGTCTGAAAGTCGGCAATTATCTGGACAGTATTCAGATAGCCCAGACCAGTTCGGAAGGACAGGAAGATGTATTGACAACGATCAAAGCTTCTGCGACTGTTTCGGAAGTGAAAAAGATTTATAAATTATCCGTAACACCGGAAGAACTGAATTTTGGAAAAGCAAAAGAAGGATATAGTGAGGCACCGGAAGCGCAGAAAGTTACAGTGACGAATGAGGGGAATACAAATGTAACTTTAAATGCACCGTCAGGTAAAAACTTTAAAATTGGGAAACTTTCAGCCACAGAGCTTGCACCGGGGGAGAGCTGTACATTTAAAATCCGCCCGAAGGAGGGTTTAAAGGCCGGCTCCTATACAGAGTCAGTTGTGATTGATAATGAACAGCAGATCAGTGCAGAAGTGAAAGTTCAGTTTACGGTTAAAACTGCCCGCAAGGCGAAAATTGCAGATCCGGCAGATAATAAGATTACAGGAATCAGTTCAGATGGATACACAACACAGTCAAAGATTACATTTACAGCAGTCGGAGCGGGTATGGACAATGAAAGTCCGGGAAAGGGAGATGTCCGCTATGTACCGTATAACTGGAAAGTGATCAATACAAATAGCTGGAGCAGTGCACCTTATACTGCTGCATTTGGAATTACGAAGGCCGGAACCTACACATTGACAGTTACATTTGACCGTCAGAAGTATAATGGAAGTGAATGGGAGAATACAGGGGAGCAGGATACTAAACAGGTGAATTTCAGTATTACACAGGCGCAGACTGTAACTGCAACTCCGACTCCGCAGCCGAATGGAGCAACTGCGAAATCAGCGGTAAAGACAGGAGATACGACTAATATCACACCGTTTGTGATTATTCTGGCGATTGCAGCAGGATGTATTGTGGGAGTTGTGGTATACAAAAGACGAAAGAAATAAGAGTTATCTGAAGAAAAAAATACAGGGGAATATGTAAAATATAAAATTATTAGCACTCGTTTTTGACGAGTGCTAATTTTTTCTTGACTTTTGGAATAAATGGTATTACTATATCTTTCAGAGAAGCAACTTACAGGAGTCAAAAGCTATTTCAAAGGATAAACAGGAGAGGATAGTTTTGGCTCAGGAGGCAGAGCAGATAAGAATGCAGTATATTGACAGATAAAGTTGCGGCAAATGATTAAAAACAAAAAGGAGTGTGGACAGCATGGCTGTAAAACATGGAAATTTATCAATTAACAGTGAAAATATTTTCCCAATCATCAAGAAATGGTTATATTCCGATCATGATATTTTTGTAAGAGAGCTGGTCTCCAACGGATGCGATGCGATCACTAAACTGAAAAAACTGGAAGTAATGGGAGAATATACTTTTCCGGAAGGATACAAACCGGAGATTCAGGTAATTGTTAATCCTGATGAGAAAACTCTGAAATTCATCGATAATGGTATTGGCATGACTGCTGATGAAGTAGAGAAATACATTACCCAGATTGCTTTTTCAGGTGCAACTCAGTTTCTTGAGAAATATAAAGACAAAACTACAGATGATCAGATGATTGGTCATTTTGGACTTGGATTTTATTCTGCATTTATGGTAGCGGATGAAGTGCATATTGATACACTTTCCTATACAGAAGGTGCACAGCCTGTACACTGGTCCTGCGATGGCGGAACAGAATATGATATCCAGGAAGGTAACAAGAATACGATTGGTACAGAAATCACCCTGTTCCTGAATGAAGACTGCCTGGAATTTGCAAATGAGTACCGTATGCGTGAGATTCTTGAGAAATACTGTTCCTTCATGCCGGTTCATATTTACCTTTCCAAAGCAAATGCACCTCAGGAATATGAGACAATTGATGAATCTGAGTTAAGAGACGATGATGTAGTTGTTGAACATATTCATGAGGAAGCAAAGACAGAAGAAAAAGAAAATGATAAAGGTGAAAAGGAAGTTGTTGAAATTTCTCCTGCAAAGGATAAAGTAAAGATCAATAAACGTCCGGTTTCCATCAGTGATATTAATCCGCTCTGGATGAAGCATCCGAATGAATGTACAGATGATGAATACAAGGAATTTTACCGCAAGGTATTTATGGATTATAAGGAACCGTTATTCTGGATACATCTGAATATGGATTATCCGTTTAATTTAAAAGGTATCCTGTACTTCCCGAAAATCAATACAGAGTATGATTCCATTGAAGGAACGATCAAACTTTATAACAATCAGGTATTTATCGCAGATAATATCAAGGAAGTAATTCCTGAATTCCTGCTTCTTCTGAAAGGTGTGATCGATTGTCCGGATCTTCCATTGAACGTGTCACGAAGTGCATTGCAGAATGACGGGTTTGTACAGAAGATTTCTGAATACATTTCCAAAAAAGTGGCAGATAAGCTTACCGGAATGTGCAAGACTGACAGAGAATCTTATGAGAAATACTGGGATGATATCAGCCCGTTTATTAAATATGGCTGTATTAAAGATGCTAAGTTTGCAGAGAAAATGGGAGATTATGTACTCTTTAAGAATCTTGATGGCAAATATCTCACATTAAAGGACTGCATTGAAGAGAATAAAAAAGAAACAGAAGAAACTGAGGCTCAGACAGAAGAAAAGAAAGAAGATGCAGCAGAGTCTGAAAACAAAGACAATGCGGAAGCGAAAGAACCTGAGAAGACAGTAATTTTCTATGTAACTGATGAAGTTCAGCAGAGTCAGTATATCAATATGTTTAAGGAAGCAGGAAAAGATGCCGTTATCCTGAAGCATAATATTGACAGTGCATTTATTTCCAGTCTTGAGCAGAAACATCAGGAAGTACAGTTTAAGCGTATTGATGCGGATCTGACCGAAGAAATGAAGGGTGAGGGTACTGCCGATGAAGAAACTGTCAAAGCACTGACAGAACTTTTCCGCAAGAGCCTTAATAAAGATAAACTGGAAGTACATGTTGAGAATTTGAAAAATGAAAATGTATCAGCAATGATGACTCTTTCCGAAGAGAGCCGCCGTATGCAGGATATGATGAAGATGTATAATATGTATGGAATGGATCCGAATATGTTTGGCGGACAGGAAACACTGGTTCTGAATGCGAATCATCCATTGGTTAAATATCTGGCAGAGAATCAGGAATCTGACAAGGCTCCGCTTATCTGTGAACAGTTGTATGACCTTGCGATGATGAGCCATAAACAGCTTTCACCGGACGAAATGACCAGATTTGTTCAGAGAAGCAATGAAATTTTGCTGATGATTGCAAAATAAGATAGAAAGCAGGCAATTTGCCGGCAGATCAATGAGAGGACAGATACTCCTGTCAGAATAGCAGAATATCAAATAAGGAGCAGAGAATAACTTTTGCTCCTTATTTTTGTGGAAAACAATTACATTGGTATTGACAAATGTCTTATGAATTCCTATTATTAAGTTGCCGATATTTTAATGAATATGCCGAATCCGCAGAAAATATAACGGGTTACAGAGAATAGTGACTGCAATGGTGCTTCCGGGCAGCCAATATCGTGACTTTCATTTACTTATAGAGAAATGTGTGTAAATAAATGAGATATCCAAATCTGTAAAAACACAGATTATGGAAGTTACAGGAGGAACGATGTATGAGTGCAGTTTATGGAGTTATTAGAAAATTGGGTGCAACATCAAAGTATAAAGGATATTATTATGTTGTGGATGCAGTAGAAATGGCACAGAAAATTTATGAGCGACCGGTAAAAGTCACCAAAGATATTTATCCGGTCATTGCAAGAAAATATAAATCAACGCCGTCTAATGTAGAACACAACATAAGAACACTGGTAAACTTATGTTGGATGAATCATAAGGATACACTGGAAGAAATGGCAGGGTGTACAATGGCGGATAAACCGACGAACAGTGAGTTTATAGATATTCTGGTATATTATCTGCGTTATTCAGATAAAGACTGATAACAGAATCTGCTCATAATTTTTCACAGGGAATGTGATGACTGGAGAGAAAAACAGCCATGGAATCATCCCAGAGATGTTCCAGACGTTTATCTGGACTGAATGAAGTATAAGAAACACCTGTTGTACATAAAAGGGACTGGTTCTTGTACCGGATATTCAGATAAAAGCTTTGCACAGGAATATCTGCAATATGCTGTTCATTTTTTAACAATGACTGTGTCTGATCATGAGAAAGTTCAAATACAATCCTGAAATTCAAAGGTGTGCGTCTGCCGCGGATGATAGAAAAACAATAAGGTTTTACATCATGCCAGAGGGAATATTCTGTGG
>NZ_JBWJVP010000232.1:0-2537 GCF_056339915.1 Blautia sp. ZXY-1-B12
TCCTAAATCTATTTTCAAATAAAAACGGATGGTCTAATGAAATGGGTAGTTTTTAGCCCATCGGACGCTATTTATATCAAAAGATAATATTTTGCCATCATTTTTTGTGGCATATAATTCACTTTTTGAGGTAAAGAAATTTATTTGCTTTTTTGAACTATTTATCTATTTCATCCGTCACGTAATGACAGATATGATACCAGACAATAAAATTCTTAATCTTTCCTATACCTCCGGATCTGTTTTACGGAAATTCAGAATTTTATATGTCTTTTAAAAAGTGAAATATCACCCTCTTTTTTAGTGAAATATTAGTTCATTTTCTTTCAAGAAGGGGAACTATGCACTAAACATGGAGGTGTATCATATGCCAAAACAAACAGATAAAGAACTGGGATTGTTTTTTAGAGAACGCCCGACACGAGCAAAAATTGACTTATGAAGAATTAGCTGAAAAAGCAGAAATGTCCAGCCGATATTTAAAGGAAATTGAAAATGGGGGCCGAGGTTCCCAGTTTCCATTAAATTCAGAAAACTGGTACGCGCTTTAAATGTTCCTCCTGAACCATTGTTTTATCCAAACAATCATACAGATAATCTTTGATTATCAACGCCTGCTCATGTACCTGTCAAAATGCAACGATGAGCAAATTACCGCTATCCTTGCCATCGTAGAAGCATACCTGCGCACATACAAAATTCCTACAGACCACGATAAACAAGATCCCTGAAATTCATTTGAATTCTATCTGAATTATTCTGAAGAAGCGGTATGGTTTCCCATACCGCCACTCTTAACGTGCATATTTTTCTATCATTCTCTTAATATTCGTGGATTTCTTTATTGCCCCTATATTAATAAGAAACTCAACTACATCCATCATTCCCTGGTAATAAGCCCGCTGCTCCTCTTCATAATGGAAATGTTCTAACTGATCCAGATATTTATTCCAGAAATTCTGCTCACGCTCTGGGATTTTTTCCAGATGTAGTGGCAGCTTCTTTTGTATTTGTTTCAAATTCTTCTCTGCTTCTTTCCATTCTTCCGGCTGTACTGTATATTCTCTTTCTCCGGAGTCACAGCGCAATTCCTCAAATAAATTCGATACTGCTTCATAAAATTCATTCATCTTCTTTCCACCTCTCATTAGAATTATTTCTCATTACAGGCAGCATTATCATTTTCTTATTTCAAAAATCAAATAAACTTTCCAAAAACTTCATCTTTAGAAGTATAGTAACAATATTTTTCCTTAAAATCAATAATAATACTTCATCTTTAGAAATTTTTGAGGATCAGAATGATTATTTATTGGGATAAAAAAACGAACAGTAAAAACAGAATAGGACAACGGGTAAAAGAATTACGAAAGGCTCATAATCTTACTCAGAAAACACTCGCTGCCAAATTACAACTTGCAGGATATGATTTTAATGATCTGGCAATCCTGCGAATTGAACAAGGCACACGTTTCGTTCCCGACTACGAAGTTGTCGCACTGGCCGAAGTATTTAATGTTTCCTGCGAATATCTTCTTGGTCTGACGGACGCTCCTGCAAAATAATTCAATTGTATTGCTGCCCATTCTATGCTAAACTATGGATAGATACTTCTGAACAACATACACTATTTATAAACCGTATGATTGGAGTGATTTCATGGAATTAACAAAAAAAGTCCCTACAACCGATAAAAACCAGGAAAACAATCATCTTCTCCGCATGTTAGACCGGGGAATTGATGATATGGAAGCTGGTCGTGAATTGCCACTGGAAGATGCTTTTCGCAAAATCACAGAATTAAGGGATGCACGAAGAAATGCAAGAATATAAAATTATTTTAATCTGGGAAGCAATTTACGATGTCACAGACATTGCAGATTATATTGAAGAAGAATTCGGCCAGCAACGTGCTGACCGTTTTCAATCTGATCTGAAAGAACAAATGCAGAATTTAGGCCAGTTCAGTACTGCCTTTCCCCGAACTCAAATTCTGTACAGAGGATATTCCATACATAAAAGATCTTTTCCGCCATCTATTATTTTTTATATTATAATGGAAGAGACAAAAGAGATTCATATTCTCCGAGTGTTGCGCCATGAACGAGATTGGGAAAATATCCTGTTGCAAAGATCAACTTATACATATCCGGAATAAATAGCCGGAAGCCGATCAGAGATTTTTCTGAAAGGTATCCCTGGCCCTCTTATATTTTATAATTTCTTAATTTGACGCTTCCGCCTACTCCTGTTAAAATAAACTGTAGACACATCTATCCAAAACATCATACAGCCAAGTAATATAACTGTCATAGCCGAACTGGTTAGACAGTTTTTTTGTACTCTTTTTTATAGAAAAAAACGAATTGGAGGATTTCAATGAGCAAACGTACCAGAATTCATCCCGTACAATTTTATTTGAATGATGACGAACAATACATTTTAGAAGAAAAATATCGTCTTTCCAGGATGAAAAGCAAATCTGCCTTTCTACGGAAAATGATCTTATATGGATTTGTATATGAAGTAGACTACTC
>NZ_JBWJVP010000233.1:0-5714 GCF_056339915.1 Blautia sp. ZXY-1-B12
TAATGCTATAAATTGCTTTTTATTCTCATTCACTTCTCGGATTTTCATATCTATTACTCCGTCAAACTAGAATTTGGCTATTTCGTTGCAACAATACTTATCCAATGATTTTTTGCATTTGAATACGTTTTGATCTCTGTAAAACCCGCTTCTTTCAAAGCGGCAACAAGTTGTTTAGATGTGTAAATCTTCATACCACTGATCATCTTTGTCCATTTTTCATCTGCGGCATTCGTTCCGTCACTCTCGTTACAAATCAGGAATATGCCTTCGCTTTTCAGCA
This sequence comes from Blautia sp. ZXY-1-B12, assembly GCF_056339915.1. NCBI lineage: Bacteria > Bacillati > Bacillota > Clostridia > Lachnospirales > Lachnospiraceae > Blautia > Blautia sp. ZXY-1-B12. Next base: position 284 of record NZ_JBWJVP010000233.1, read on the forward strand.
CACGGTTGACCTCGGAAAAGCATTTTACTAATCCTGGCCAAAAGTAAACTGTTTCGAAGGCAGAAACATAATCAAAAGTCGCGTCAGAAAAGGGTATAGCAGATACATCTCCTTGAACTACATTACATTTCCCTTGTTTAATGGCGAGGGCGTTCAATTTTTGAGATTCTGCCACACTAACCTCAGAATAATCCATTCCTGTCACGTGGCCATTTCTACATCTATCAAGCCAAACCGCAATATTTGCTCCGCCGCCACAGCCGACGTCCAGAACTTCAGCATCAGACTTCGCGGAGATATTTGAGAATCCCCATTGCGATAATTTGGCGTGACCGCTGTTCATCATCTTCGTCATCAATTTTCCGCCGAAGCCTTGTGGCTTACGGGTATTTTCAAAAAATCTCATTACAGAATTCCTCCTCCACAAATACCGGTTTTCTTAATTCGACAAACCGGTATTGCTCAATCATTTTTCTCCGTTAGGAGAATATACAATCCATAAATAAAAAGAACAAGGAATAAAACCGTAGGAATCAATAATCCATTTTCTAAAATACTTACAATCATTCTTCCAGGTGGCGTTACCCATGCAGTTGCCGGATTTTGCATTACCGCTATTATCATTCCTACAATACCAACAACACCACTTAATGTTAAAAAACCACCTTTTATATTTCTACTCATAATCATTACCTCCTCGTTAAATACCGATTTGTTACTCACATGATATCATATTTTTTCTTCAATTACATCCACCTAATTTTAATACACTGCCATTCGGCTTTATTCATCATTTTTTCCTTTTGGTTTCCCCGCAGGGGACTTACCTGATTCACTTAAAGTGTATTTGAAAGAGCCAACCACCAGCATAGAAAAATAATTTATTTCATGTGCATTTGCAGGATATTTAGATATTCTTAGCTGGTCAAAATCTGCGTTATGAGAAAAATGACACACTGTCTGAGCGAAGCGAGTTTGTGGCATTTTTCTCATACCTTTAGCAGATTTTTAGCAGCTTAGAATATCTTAATGTCCGAAACCGCACATGAAATAAATTATTTTTCTATGCGTCCCTCCTTCAAATCCCTTCCTCAGATTCTTCCCACTATATCCCCCAAAAGCCACATATCACAACCAAAAAGACCGACAGTCTCACCCTTCCCGGATTTCCTGTCAGTCTTTTAATAACTCTTATTTTCTCAGCTCTTCACACTCAAACGCACCAACGCCCTCTGCAGTTTAGCCTCCACAATCTTATAATCATGATCACTCAAACCACCTTTGGCGATCATCTCCTCAGCTCTTTTCTTAGCTTCCTGTGCACGCTGCTCATCGATATCCTCTTTCCACTCCCAGGTAGTTGCAAGGACACGGCACTTTCCGTTCATAACAGAAAGCATTCCTCCAATACAGGCTGCGGTCCGTCTGCTACCGTCTTCCATTACCACACTTGCTTCGCCCATTCCAAGGGCAGTACAGTAATTACAGTGTCTGGCAAGGATAGCCAGATCACCGCTGACAGTTCTACAGATCACACGCTCCACATTACCTTCAAAGAGCAGTCCGTCCGGTGTTCCGATTCTCAACGGGAAAGTACTCATAGGACATTTCCCCCTTTACTGATTCTTGGCTTTTTCAAACACTTCATCGATGGTTCCCACAAACAGGAAATAACTCTCAGGAATGTCATCACACTCACCGTTCAGGATCATCCTGAATCCTCTCAGTGTCTCCTTCAGCGGAACATATTTGCCAGGCATACCTGTAAACTGTTCTGCTACAGAGAAACTCTGTGACAGGAATCTCTGAACCTTACGTGCACGGCTTACAGTACGTTTATCTTCCTCTGACAACTCATCCATACCCATGATGGCAATGATGTCCTGAAGCTCTTTATAACGCTGAAGAACTCTCTGCACTGATCTGGCAATCTCATAATGCTCTGTTCCTACGATCTCAGGGGAAAGGATACGGCTTGTGGAATCCAGAGGATCAACGGCCGGATAAATACCCTGGCTGGAGATTTCACGGGAAAGTACAGTTGTTGCATCCAGATGTGAGAATGTAGTTGCAGGAGCCGGGTCAGTCAGGTCATCGGCAGGCACATATACAGCCTGTACAGATGTGATGGAACCCTTTCTTGTAGAAGTAATTCGTTCCTGCAGGTTACCCATTTCAGTTGCCAGTGTAGGCTGATAACCTACGGCTGAAGGCATACGTCCCAGAAGCGCAGACACCTCGGAACCTGCCTGTGTAAAACGGAAAATATTGTCAATAAAGAGAAGCACATCCTGGTTCTTTTCATCACGGAAGTATTCCGCCATGGTAAGTCCGGAAAGTCCAACTCTCATACGTGCTCCGGGCGGCTCATTCATCTGACCGTAAACCAGAGCAGTCTTGTCGATAACTCCACTTTCTTTCATTTCATTGTAAAGGTCATTTCCCTCACGTGTACGCTCTCCTACACCTGTAAATACGGAAAGTCCACCATGTGCAGTTGCTACGTTGTGGATCAGTTCCATGATAAGAACTGTTTTTCCTACACCTGCACCACCGAAAAGACCAATCTTACCACCCTTTGCATAAGGACAGATCAGGTCAACGACCTTAATTCCTGTCTCCAGGATCTCTGTTGCAGGCATCTGTTCTTCATAAGAAGGAGCCTGACGATGGATAGACCAGCGTTCCTTTGCCTCCGGTGCCGGAAGATTATCTACCGGGTCACCCAGAAGGTTAAATACTCGTCCCAGGCATTCCTCACCTACAGGAACGGAAATGGGACCGCCTGTATCCAGAGCTTTGGCACCACGCACCAGACCGTCAGTAGAATTCATGGCAATACATCTTACCACATCATCGCCAACCTGCTGTGCAACCTCGGCAACCAGCTTTGCGCCATCATTATCAATCTCTATGGCATTAAGAAGAGGAGGCAGTTCATCGTGCGCAAAGCGGATATCCAGTACCGGACCGATAACCTGCACTACCTCGCCAATGTGTTTTTCACTCATGTTAGTAATCTCCTATCTGTTGGAAATTATATTAAAGACCTTCTGCACCTGCAACAATCTCCGTGATTTCCTGCGTGATGCTTGCCTGACGTGCCCTGTTGTAATACAGATTGAGCTGATCAATCATCTCTTCCGCATTACTTGTGGCTGCGTCCATAGCCATACGTCTGGCTGCCAGTTCACTTGCGGTGCTTTCGCAGATACCGCCATAAACCAGACCTGCCAGATATTCCGGAACAATGGCATCAAATACTGTCTCTCCGTCCGGTTCATAGAGGATCAGATTCTTCGTCTCTATCTTACCGCCGCTTTCCTCTCTGATATCAGTCATAGGAAGCATGGAAAATACCTCCGGCTGCTGGGAAAGCATAGAATTAAAGACAGTATAACATAATTCAATATGGCCAAAGGTTCCTTTGCGAAATTCTGTACAGAGCATATTTGCCATCTCAAAACAATCCGCTACAGAAATACTTCCTGCCTCTGCAAACTGTTCTGTCAGAGCTTCAATCTCTCTCTGGCGGAAATATTCTACTGCTTTCTTTCCAACCGGCAGAACCATGTAGTCCTTACCTTCAGCAGAAGCCTCCAGACATTTAAAAAGATTGGTGTTATATCCGCCTGCCAGTCCTCTGTCACCTGCGATCACTACATAGCAGGTTTTATTGTTGGAAGACTCTTTCGCATAAACGGATGAGAAATCTGTATTCTCCCTTGCAATCTCTTTCAATGTCTCATGAAGTTCTGTAAAGTACGGACGGCATACCTCTGCACGTTCCTTTGCCTTACGCAGTTTGGAGGATGCTACAAGCTCCATGGCCTTGGTAATCTGCATGGTACTCTGTACACTCTTGATACGCAGCTTTACCGCTTTCATATTCGAAGCCATACGATACCCTCCTAATCACTTTATTTCTCAGGTCTTGTATTCAGGAAGTTCTCTGTATACGCATCCAGTACGCTGCGAAGCTTCTGTTCTGTTTCCTGCTCCAGCTTACCTGTTGAGCGGATCTCCTGCATAACCTCTACGCCTGCTGCATCTGTATCCAGATAGGTATATAATCCTGATTCATATACATTTACGTCTTCAACTTTTACTGATTCCAGAACACCCTTTGTAACCGCATAAAGGATCGCAACCTGTTTCTCTACAGGAACCGGTGCATTCTGGTTCTGTTTCAGAACTTCCACAATACGTGCTCCCTGTTCCAGACGTGCCTTTGTATCAGCATCCAGATCAGAACCAAACTGTGCGAAGCTCTGCAGCTCACGGTACTGGGAATAAATCAGTTTCAGTGTTCCTGCTACCTTCTTCATTGCCTTGATCTGCGCATCACCACCAACTCGTGATACGGAGATACCTGGGTTTACAGCAGGCATGATTCCTGAATGGAATAACTCTGTCTCCAGGAAAATCTGTCCATCTGTAATAGAAATAACGTTAGTAGGAATATAGGCAGATACGTCACCTGCCTGTGTTTCAATAATCGGCAGTGCTGTCATGGAACCGCCGCCATGTTCATCGTCCAGCTTCGCTGCACGTTCCAGAAGTCTGGAATGCAGATAGAAAACATCACCCGGGTAAGCTTCACGTCCAGGTGGACGACGGATCAGCAGGGAAAGTGCACGATATGCAACCGCATGCTTACTTAAATCATCATAGATGATCAGCACATCTTTTCCCTTATTCATAAAGTACTCGCCCATTGCACATCCGGAATAGGGTGCGATATACTGCAGCGGGCTTGACTCAGATGCTGTAGCGGCTACGACGATGGTGTAATCCATCGCGCCATTTCTTGTCAAGTTCTCTACTAATGTAGCTACTGTGGAACGTTTCTGTCCGATGGCTACATAAATACAGATCACATCTTTTCCCTTCTGGTTAATGATGGTATCTGTAGCAATTGTAGTTTTACCAGTCTGGCGGTCACCAATGATCAGTTCTCGCTGTCCACGTCCGATAGGAATCATGGAGTCGATGGCTTTGATACCGGTCTGGAGAGGCTGATATACAGATCTTCTCTCACAGATTCCAGGTGCCTTGCTCTCAATCGGCCGGAATTCTTTTGTATCAATCGGGCCTGCTCCGTCAATTGGCTGTCCCAGTGCATTTACAACACGCCCAACCATGGCGTCGCCTACAGGTACAGACACGACCTTGCCTGTACGCTTTACGGTCTGACCCTCACCAATGTTCTCATCTGAACCAAAGATTACGATAGAGACACTGTTCTCCTCCAGGTTCTGTGCCATACCGAAGCTTCCGTCCTCAAATTCCAGAAGCTCTCCTGACATACAGTTTACCAGTCCGCTGGCTCTGGCAATACCGTCACCAACCATAAGGATCGTACCTGTCTCGTTCTGTTGAATGGCATTTTCGTAATATTTTATCTGGCTTCGGATGACCTTGGATATTT
>NZ_JBWJVP010000234.1:0-17826 GCF_056339915.1 Blautia sp. ZXY-1-B12
TTTGTGGAATCGACTGAAAGGAAGCATTATATGTTCTATATTGTTTTTAACTTTGCAATGGCAGTGATTATGTTTTTATTTGGAATATGGTTTTATAGGTCAAAGGGACAAGCATCTAACTTCTTGTCTGGTGATAATATGAAATCAGCAGAAGAACGAAAAAATATGATGAAAATGCTATGTGTAAGGCATATGGGAAGAGAATGATGTTTATGTCAATTCCTTTTATTGCTGGAATGATAATAGATATTTGGTATATAGGAATCGGTTGTTTAATGGCATGGGTGATATGGTTTGTTATGTTTATTCTGCTGCTTATGGATAGACATAAAAGAGAAGGTTAATTTATAGAGGAATAGAATGCTTTTGGGGTGAAAATACCGTTTATTTGTTTTAGACATACGATGTCCGGTTGAAAATTAGCGGATTCTCGTTTTATGTCGTGGTAATTTTGGTATATATTGGTAAGCTGTAAGTGGAAGAGAGGTAGAGATATGGATACAAAAAAGATTGGAGCTTTTTTAAAGCAATGTCGTAAAGAAAAGAATCTTACACAAGAGCAGCTTGCTGAAAAGTTTGGAGTATCTGCAAGAACAGTTTCCAGATGGGAAACAGGAATAAATATGCCAGATCTCAGTATACTTGTTCAACTTGCTGAGTATTACGATGTTGAGATGAGAGAGCTCCTGGATGGAGAAAGGAGCCAGACTATGAATAAAGAGATGAAAGAAACATTGGACAAAGTTGCGGTGTATGAAGAATGGGTGAAACAAAAAGCATTAAAGGCTGGAAATCTTGCATTTGCATCAATGTTTGTGATTAGTGTGTTAGCGATTATTATTCAGATGTTATTAACGGTGGATATTCGCTTGGTTTTAGGAGAGACAGCAACTGCTTTAGTAGGAGGAATCCTGTACGCCTCTATTATGGTGTACAATGGAATATGGGATAAATGTTTGCCAAAAAGTGCTACTATATGGAGAGATTTTCTCACCAGTGTGATATGTGCAGGAATTTTTACCGTCATCTATGGTGTATGCTTATTCAGAATGGGAGCTACAGAAACACAGATAACACGATTAGCATTGGGATTTCTGATTGGTATTACTATTGTGGCATTTATTATTCTTAGGCTCTTGGCATTTATTAATCGAAAAAGAAACCAGAATTTGTCAAATGTTCAGGAGAAAAAGGAAATTTCCCTATCTCAGGTAGAATGGACAAAAATTTATAATGCACAGAATATAGTAGAGACAGAACAACTTGTAGAAATGTTAAAGCAAAATGGAATAGCAGCTTTTTCACAGGAAGCAGGTGCGAATGTTGCAATGCATGGGGCACCTGGATTTGGAATATATGGTGTGGATATATTCGTGAAAACCGATGATGCAGAGAAGGCAGTACAGTTGATCAAGGAGATTAATAACCAAGAATGAAGAAAATTTTTGACATTTTCACACATGCGTGCTAATATGATTATAGAAAAAGAGTGCTACCGATAGACGGTTAGTCCGATATATGTTTTGACAAAAATTGCCGCTTAGTTTACCAGACCAGGGCGGCTATTTTTGTGGTTTATTATTATCCTTGCCAAAGGTATATCCAAGACCAAAGCAGGTTAAGCCGAAGCTCACTACTGCAATAAAATCAACAATACTCATGGCTTAGCCCTCCTTTCCAGTGGATTCTCTTTCGAGTTTTTATGTAATCAGAGGGTCACAGTCCCTCTGCTGAAGGACTAACCGCCTACCGTTATGATAGCACCCATGTTTCGATTATAACAGTCAAGGTGGGAATCTGCAACCGGAAAGTTGACAGCTCATGAAAATCTGGCTGTGATACCGTTTTGATACTAAAAAATGAAGAGAACAGAAATATAGCGTAGAAATCCTATAACACAGGACAATAAAGACACGAAAATCACAGAAAATAATGAGATTTTAAGAACCTCACAAACATGAAGGTGGACGTACTGTTGGATCAGGACGTGTTGCTACAGTTATCGAATAATTTTAGCATAACATCTTAAGAGTACCGCAAGGTACATTGTGTCCAAACGTAAGATACCCCGGAACCGTAAGGTTTCCGGGGTTTTTCTGTTGAGTAAAAAGTTTAAAATAAGGCTGTAAAGAATAGCGAATAAATTAAAAACGTAAGCGACGAATAATTGACGAAAAATGATAAAATCCTTATAATAAATTAGTATCTGAACAACAGATAAAATCAATTACACAAAAATTAATAACAAGAGGGAGGTCATTTTATGTTTGGTTTTATGGTAACTGCTGATGGTGGACTTACAACTGCCGGATATGTGATTACAGTTATTGCCGGAATCATTTTGTTTTTTCTGGCGATTTATTTTGCAGGGAAGAATTCAGACAAGAAAAAGCTTACCACAAGGCAACTGGTATTCTGTGCCGTAGCTATTGCACTTGCTTTTATTACGTCTTATCTGAAAATCTTCAAACTGCCGTGGGGAGGAAGCGTCACTCTTTGCAGTATGCTTTTTATTGTTCTGATCGCAAACTGGTATGGGGTCGGAACTGGTATTATGGCTGGGTTTGCTTACGGAATCCTGCAGTTTATCCAGGAGCCTTATATACTTTCATTTTTTCAGGTGTGCTGTGATTACATACTTGCATTTGCGGCACTTGGACTGGCAGGATTATTTGCAAAACAGAGTCATGGACTTCTGAAAGGATACATAATAGCTGTAATTGCCAGAGGAGCTTTTCATTCTCTGGGCGGTTATCTTTATTGGATGAGCTATATGCCAGACAATTTCCCAAAATCTCTGACAGCCGTATATCCGATCTTATACAATTACAGCTATCTGCTGGCAGAGGGCATTATCACGGTGATCATCATTTCAGTACCTGCGGTGTCAAAAGCACTGATCCAGGTAAAGCGTGCCGCACTGCAGTAGTTTGTTTTGTCTGGCAACAGGGATGTGTCGTTGCCCGGTACTCAGAACATTTGGTATAGTAATTTTGTTTAGGGAAGTGTAAGAATGACAATAACGACTTTATGCTATATAGAAAATAATGGCAAATATCTGATGCTTCACAGGATAAAAAAGCACAATGACATAAATGAGGGAAAGTGGATTGGAGTCGGCGGACATGCAGAGGGCCAGGAATCCCCGGAGGAATGTCTTTTGCGTGAAGTGAAAGAAGAAACAGGATTAACACTGACATCATATAAACTTCGAGGTCTGGTTACATTTATAAGCGATAAATGTGAACCGGAGCTTATGTGTGTGTTTACGGCCAACGAATATATCGGTGAATTAACAGAATGCAATGAAGGAGAACTTTACTGGATAGATAAAGCTGTTGTGCCGACACTTCCCACATGGGAAGGTGACAGAGTTTTTCTGGATTTGCTTCTTTCAGGAGATGAGCGATTTTTTTCTTTAAAATTGCAGTATGAAGGGGAAAAACTCGTAGATAAACAAGTAAATTTATATTAACCGAATAAACTGCGAAGCAGTTATTCGGTATAGAGCCGCGTAGCGAAGCGGATGATTTTATCCGCTTGATTTTGGAGAGATAAAATGATGAATTGTTTGGCAGTAGGGCTGGGTGGTTTTGCAGGAGCAGTATTGCGGTACCTGATTGGGCTGATTCCCACAGGAGAAACCATGATTTTTCCGGTAAAAACCTTTTGTATCAATGTGATTGGATGTATTGTGATCGGAGCAATCACAGTACTGGCGGCGAAATTGTCTGTTCCACCAAGGATGATTTTGTTTCTGAAGGTGGGAGTCTGCGGTGGATTTACCACATTCTCAACCTTTGCACTGGAATCTTCGGATTTGATCCGGGATGGACATATGGGAATAGCTCTATGTTATGTATTACTTAGCGTATTGGTAGGCGTGCTGGCGATTTTTGCAGTGGAATATCTTACTGTAAGATAAGCTGCTTCCATCGTAAAAAAACAATAAGTTAAGCGGGCGGGACGAATATTCACCCACTCTGGAGAAATTAATCAATGAAAAGAATATCGTTGGATGACCTTCTTCATACCAGACAGGATCTTGACTATCAGGAACAGTATGAATACATAATGAAATTGCTGGAAAAAGGTCAGATAAAACCTGTAAAGGCTTCTAAGAGCAATGGCAAGAAGCCGGCGCTTTATCGCGAATACTGGATGGTAGAAGAACAGAAGGATTACAGCAATTATATAGAAGAAATAAAATATACCTTTTCTACCATGATTTCCGTGGATTATTATCTGGCGCATCCGGATACATATGAGAAAGACCGAATCTGGGTACTTATGCTGAATGAATATCTGAAAAAACATGCAGATGCCTTACTGACAGCGGAATCTCTGAATGAAAGAAGCTTTGAAATATGGCACAGAGAGAAATTTCTGGACAGAGAGCAGGGAAAGAAGATTCTGAAACGCTGCGGACTCAATGTGGAGGCTCTGAATGTATACAGGACAACAGAGCCCCTTTCATATTATACACATACAAGAAATACGCCGCAGAATATCCTGATTCTGGAAAATAAAGATCCTTTTTTCAGTATGCGTAATTATCTTCTGAATGGACATACTGAAATTTTTGGTGCAGAAATCGGAACTCTGATTTATGGTGCAGGAAAAGGTATTATCCGTTCTTTTCAGGATTTTGATCTGTGTGCGGAACCCTATATGAAACATCCGAAGAATACAATTTATTATTTCGGGGATATGGATTATGAGGGCATCGGTATATACGAAAATCTGGCAGAAAAATTTCGCAGCAGATGGAAAATTATTCCTTTTGTGCCGGCATATCAGGCTATGCTTGGAAAAGCAGAACAGATAATTGAACTTCCGGAGACAAAGGAGCATCAGAACAGAAATATCAGTACACAATTTTTCTCCTGTTTTGATGAAATAATGGTCAAAAAGATGGAAGCTGTTCTGGATAAGGACAGATATATCCCTCAGGAAATTTTAAATACTGCAGATTTCTGACGCAGATTCTGACACAGAGGGGAGGCTACATTACTGTTCACTCCGTTCTCAGTAACGTAGCCAAAATTCATTCCAGATTGCCTGCGGCAATAGAATTTTGGCTTGTATGTCTCGGGATTTTGGCATATTCATGCCAAAACACCTCGCGGGATAGTGGTGTGTGAACAGTAACATATTATGGATTATGGAGAATCTTATGATAAAAAATAATTGATTTTTAAGAGACAGTCTGTTAGAATATACCTGTGAAAAGGGAGTAGCTTGCCGGGTAGATTCGGTTCACTTCTTCGTCAGGACAGTTATTGAAACATATAACTCGGAAAGTGATGAAATTGCGAGACTTTTACTGTGAATGCAGTAGGAGTCTTTTTTTTATACCTACTGCAAAATAAATGTATTCCCGGAATCTTTTTATATTTGATTTTGTGAGTACGTAATAAAAGAAAGAGAGGTAGAAATGATGTTTTTACAGGTTATTATTTTGTTGGCAGGTTTTTTGTTTCTGGTGAAAGGTGCAGACTGGTTTGTGGAGGGTGCAGCCAGTATTGCGAAAAAGCTGGGAATTCCACAGTTGATCATTGGATTAACCATTGTAGCAATGGGAACCAGCATGCCGGAGGCAGCAGTCAGTATTACTGCTGCAATAAATAAGAATGCAGGTATTACCATTGGAAATGTAGTCGGAAGTAATATCCTGAATATTTTCATCATCCTGGGAATCACAGCAGTAATTACGAATGTAGCAATTCAAAAATCCACGCTTCTTTACGAAATTCCGTTTATGACAGTGATAACAATTATTTTGCTGATTTTTGGTATCACAGGTTCAGAGGTGACTTTTATTGAAGGTGTGATTTTCTGGATACTGTTTCTGATATATCTGGGATATCTGTTTGTGATGGCAAAGAAAGGGAACGATCAGGAAGAAGCAGAAGCAAAGGATAATCCGGTATGGAAATGTATGCTCCTGATGGTAATCGGTGGAATTCTGGTTGTAAAGGGCAGTGATTTTGCTGTCAGCGGAGCAACGGAGATTGCCCGTTATTTTGGCATGAGTGAGAGATTTATCGGGCTGACAATTGTTGCACTGGGAACATCTCTTCCGGAACTTGTCACATCAGTAACAGCAGCCAGAAGAGGAAATACAGGAATTGCCATTGGAAATATAGTCGGAAGCAATATTTTTAATATTTTGTTTGTTATCGGTACAACAGCACTCATTTGTACTGTGCCGTTTGAGAGTAAATTTATTATTGATACTGTAATTGCAGTTCTGTGCGGAGTAATACTCTGGATTGGTACATTCAGACATAAAGAATTAAGAAAACCCTGTGGTGTGGTTATGCTGTTGTGTTATGTCGCATATTTCCTGTATTTATGTCTGGTATAACGAATAATTGCTTTTCGCAACCTCCGCAGGGGACTCACTTGATTCGATTAAAATAAGAAATGGAATAAAGTATACTATGGATAATTATGAAAAACAGGTATATACAGGAAGAGAGTTGTTTTTAAAATATAATCAGGATAAGCTGATAGAGAAATATGGTTTGAAACATGATGAAGAATATCTGTATTTGAAATACATTGAAACAGAATATCGGATCAATCGCAGAAACGGTGCTATTGAATATGCCACAGGCGAAGAATGGACGGACTGCAGAGAATATACAGTTGTTATGACAATCTATGATTTTCTCTGCTGTTCCGGGCAGGAGATACTGCCTCCTCTTACCGGGCAGTGGCAGCCTGTGGGCAGGTTTGTAACTGCCGGGAGCAGTCCGTCAACAGATCCCTTTGTGGAAAAGTATGCAAGAGCATTTTCCGGCAAAGTGGAAGAGGTAAAGCAGGCCTGTATCTGTCTGGGAGGAAAGCAGACGAAACGTTTGGCTGGGGCAGATCTGACATTTGAAATGCCTGTTCTTCCGGAGTTCTCTGTGTTGTTTCAGTTCTGGGATGGGGATGAAGAATTCCCACCAAAGATCTTATTGTTGTGGGATAAAGTATCGTTATCATATCTTCATTTTGAGACGACCTATTATCTTCAGGGGGATCTTCTGAAGGCTATACTGCAGATAATCGGCTGAATACACTGTAGCCGATCCTTCGGAGGGGATATCTACAGATTTCTGATACAGGATTTGTGCAGTTACGCAAATAAACAATAGGGTAAAAACCATATTTAATCAAGGGAGGCAACTTTGCAATACGAATTTCTGAAAAATTTTCCAAAACGAATGAAAAATGTAGGCCTGTACGGTGTTCTTATCCAAAATAGTATTCAGAAGACATCCTGGAAACAGTTTGGCTTTCTGAAATTTGATGAACAGATGAATCTTATTTTTGCAGTAATGCTTTATATTATGGAGCAGTCTCTGAGGGAAGAGAACTGTACTATGGATGATATCGGAGCCTATATTGATACCATCAATACCAGGTATCTGGGTAAAGAAATCTCCTATGATGACTGCAGAAAATTAGGAGATTTTGTTGTCAATGTGATCTTATCAAATGAAGGCCGTGCCATGTATTTTGACGGCTATGATTTTGAAGAGAACGATTATCATGTCATGCATATCAGCTATGTGGCGAACCGGATCGTGTATCTGGATCAGGAGGTTCGCAGAACTTCTTATTATCTTACAGACGACGGATACAATCTGATACTTTCCACCCTTGAAATAGAAAATAATATGAAGCTTACCATCCATGAAATGATCTTCCAGATGCATCTGGAAAAACAGAGCTATGATAAGGCTGTGGATGAGATTAAGAATGTTTTTAACCTGATGCGCATCCAGCTTCAGAAGATTCAGGAAGCTATGGGAAAAATCCGCAGAAATGCCCTGAATTATTCAGTAAAGGATTACGAGGAAATCCTTCTGGAGAATCTGGATACGATCAGTGACACAAAAGAAAAATTCCAGAAATACAGGGAACTGGTGCGAAGCAGGGTAAAGAAGCTGGAAGAAGAGAACATCAATGTGCGCCGTCTGGGCGAAAAGGAAGAGGAGAACCTTGAGAATCTCCGTATTATTGAGAGCTATCTGAACAGAACCATTGATGAGCACCAGAAAATCCTGAGCAGTCATTTTGACCTGAAGGCACTTTATACCAGAGAACTGGAAGCATTGTCGCAGATGTCCCTGATCCGGAGATTTTCCATGCGCAATGATTTCTATGATAAAGTGCTGGAGAATCCGTCAGCACTGGGAAATCTGGACTATTTTTTAAGACCGCTGTTCAACCGGGAACCGGACAAGGTTTATAACCTGAACAAAGCCTTATTATATCAGAAACCGTCTGTCAGAAATGAGGATGAGGATACTGAGGAGATGCTGGATTTTGACGAAGATGCATATCTGAAAGAGCAGGAAGAGAAACGCAGACAGAAACTGAAACGCTATGAGAGCAGTCTGGGATTTCTGCTGGAGCAGGCATCTGAAAAAGGTGAAATTTCCCTTTCTGATATCTGGAAAAACATTCAGGAGAACGAGAAAAATGCAGAAGAAATGCAGCAGCAACTGATCCCAAATGTTGAAATTTTTAAAGAAATCATGGTGGAGCTGATACGGAATAAAGAGATCAATATGGAAGTACTGAAAAAGGAACGAAGTGAATTTATCCAGGATCAGACAGCAGATTTTCAGCTCAACGAAATGCTGCTCCAGCTTTCAGAAGAAAGATTTTCAGACAAAAAGATTGGTAAAATAGAGGTATACAGGATAGAAGACGGAAGCACAGTCACCTTTGACAATGTTTTCAGCGAAAATGGCGTGAAAAAAAGCATCCGCTGTTCCAATATCCTGATCCGAATCATGAGAAACGAGGAATAACAGATATGGCATACGAAGCAGAGGAAATTCGCACCAGCCAGGAGATTTTTTATTATCTTCTGGAGCATCATGAGCTGCGGGAAGAGGACGATCAGCTTTTATATAAAGCATATACAGAGGAAGAATCCATCCGGAATCTGGTGAAATCCCAGGGAGAGATTGCGGGAAGCAATGTGGAACGCTACGGAAATGTAATCTATCTGATTCCCAAAGAGGAGAATAATTTCCTTGGCTTTTCCAAGCAGCAGCTTAAAGGTACACTGTGCAAATCCGGGGCAACGGACAAGGATTATTATCTGTCACAGTTTGTGATTCTTACGCTACTGGTAGAATTCTTTGACGGACAGGGAAGCAGCAGTAAATCCAGAGAATATATGCGCGTGGGAGAGCTTATGAACTGTCTTTCCGCCCGTCTGAAGGAAGGGGCAGCAGAAGAGACTACCACTGAAGAGGAGGAAGATGGAAAGAATCCCAAAGATACTGCTGGGATTTCTTTCAAAATCCTTTATGAAACTTACGAGGCGCTGAAGTCTGATGACAGAGGTTCCAGGATGAAGACAACCAAGGAAGGCTTTATCTACAATATTCTGATGTTCCTTCAGAAACAGGGACTGATCGAGTATGTGGTGCAGGATGAGATGATAAAAACAACCAGAAAGCTGGATAATTTTATGGACTGGAATCTTCTGAACCAGAACAATTACCAGCGGGTTCTGAGAGTACTGGGGGTGGCAAAAGATGAGTAAGATTAATGTAGTGCGTCTGATCAACGTGAATTATAATAACAATGCATACCGTATCAGCGATGAAACTCTGCACTTTAATGGAAAAAGCACACTGATCTCTCTGCAGAACGGCGGTGGGAAATCTGTTCTTGTCCAGATGCTGACAGCGCCCTTTGTGCATCCAAAATACCGCAATACCAAAGACCGATTATTTGAAAGCTATTTTACTACCAATAAGCCATCCTTTATCTTGGTGGAATGGGCACTGGATCAGGGTGCAGGCTATGTTCTCACAGGTCTTATGGTCAGAAAATCCCAGGATATGGAAGAGGACAGAAAAGAGAATCTGGATATTATTGGAATTGTCAGTGAATATCAGAGCCCCTGTATTCAGGATATCCACCACCTTCCTGTAGTGGAAAAAGGCAAAAAAGAGATGATCCTGAAGAATTTTAACTCCTGCAGACAGCTTTTTGAAACCTACAAAAAAGACAGGGATATGAAGTTCTTTTATTATGATCTGACAAACTATGCTCAGTCCCGCCAGTACTTCAATAAGCTGATGGAATACCAGATCAATTATAAGGAATGGGAAACTATTATTAAGAAAATCAATCTGAAGGAATCCGGACTGTCAGATCTTTTTGCGGACTGCAAGGATGAAAAGGGGCTGACAGAAAAATGGTTTCTCGAGGCTATTGAGAGCAAACTGAATAAGGACAAAAACCGCATTAAAGAGTTCCAGTCTATTCTGGAAAAATATGCAGGACAGTATAAGGATAACCGTTCCAAAATTAAGCGAAGAGACACAATCCGTCAGTTTAAGGAAGAAGCAAATGGGATTCAGACTCAGGCAGAAGAGTATCAGAATGCGGAGACAGAGGAAGGAAAACAGCAGAATAAAATTGCCTGGTTTATCCATGATGTAAATGGACTCTTAAGCCAGACTGAGAAAGCTCATGATCATGCAAAAGAAGTGCTGGAAGGTCTGGATCAAAAGCTTTCCAGAGTAGAATACGAGGAGCTTTCCAGCCAGGTCTATGACTATGAGGAAGAGAAGAATCTTCATATCGGAAACCGTGATATGATCGATATGGAGCGTGAAAATCTTCAGGTGCAGGCAGAACAGACAGAGAAGAAACTTCATATCCTCCAATGTGCCAGACAGCAGGATTCTGTGTCAGAAGAAAAAGGGGAACTGGATCTTCTCAGGGAGAAAATCGCAGTTGCCAGACAGCAGGGAGCTGATCTGGAACCGGAGAGAAAAGCACTTGGCCTGACCTTGAAAAACATTTTTGAAGAACGTATTCAGGATAACAGACAACAGCAGGAAAACCTGTCTGAAAATATACAGAAAAAGGGAAAAGAAGCACAGGATGAGGCGAATAGAGTCGAAGAACTGGAAGAGAAGATCCGCGACTGCTTTGGAAAAAAAGGAAAACTGGAAAGCCGGATTGAATCCTATACCCGTCTGGAAAACCAGTATAATGCCAAGTATCAGGAAGAATTAGTACGAAATATTCTGGGAACCTATGAAGCCGGAACACTGGAAATCCGTCGCCAGATGTACGAACAGGAACTGGAAAAAACAGTAAGGGAACGTACAGAAAATCAGAAGAAATGGGAAGATGACAAAGAGTTGATCCGCCGTCAGGAGCGCAGTCTGGAGGATAAGAAAGAGGCTCTGATACATAAAAAAACAGAGACAGAGAACCAGGAACATACCTATCAGCTCTATCAGAATGAACTGGAAATAAGGAAGAATATCCTGAAATATCTGGACATGGAGGAACGCCATCTTCTGGATACTGACAGGATACTGGAGAATTCTGCACGAAAGCTGCGTGAGCTGGAGGAGCTGCGGCGAAATCTGGAAAAGGAAGAGGATTCCCTGGAAAAAGAATATTTAAGCCTTACCAGCGGAAAGGTTCTGGAGCTTCCTGAGGAACTGGAGAAAGAACTGGATGATTTGGGAATTCACACAGTTTATGGTATGGAATGGCTGAAAAAGAACGGATACTCCCAGAAGAAAAACCAGATGCTGGTCCGTAAGAATCCATTTCTGCCATATGCCCTGATCCTTACCCGACAGGAAATTGAGAAGCTGGGACGAAACGACAGAAACGTCTGCACATCCTTCCCTGTGCCTATTGTAGAGCGTGAGAAAATAGAAGAATTTCAGGAAAAGTACACAGACAAAATCGTAAATTTCCCTGGAATCAGCTTTTATATTCTGTTTAATGAAAACCTCCTGGATGAAGAAAAGCTTCAGGCAATGATCTGGGAGAAAAAGAAAGAATTGGAGAAACTAAATCAGGCTGTAGATCAGCGCAAAAAGGAATACGCAGAGTATTTTCAGCGTCAGGAAACACTGAAAAACCAGTCTGTAACAAAAGAAAAATGGGAAGAAATCCAGGAGCTTCTGAAAACTCTTGAGGAAGAGAAAAAATCTCTGGAAAAGGATATCCGGGATGCAGCGCAGGAGCTTGACAGTCTGAAGACAGCACATGAAAAGCTGCAGAATCTGCTCATAAAATCTGCTGCGGAAATTGACCGTCAGAAACAGCGTCTGGAAGATTTTTCCCAGTTGGAAAAAGATTATGCTTTCTATGAAAATAATCGAAATGAGCTTGAAAAATGTAAAAAGGATGAAACTCGTTTCCGGGAAAACCAGAAGCTTGCAAAGGACAGACAGGAAAAGCTTCTGGAGGAGAAAATGACTCTGGAGCATAATCTGAATATGCTGGAGAGAGAAAAAGACAAACTGGATGAAAAATATACCAGATATGCGTCATATGAGGCAGGCAGCAGAGAGTCAGATGAGGTCAGGAAACAGCAGAGCCAGCAATTTGGATTTGCCAGCATGTCAACGGAGCAGATGGAAGCACGTTATGAAGCAATCACCTCTGTTCTTTCACAGGAACTGAAGAATCTGGAAGAGCAGGAGAGAAGGTCTGCCGCACGTTACCAGAGGGAAAAGGAAGATCTGGATTATCTTCAGAAAAAATATCACTTAAAGCCTGAACAGTGGTCCGGCGTGATCTATGACAGAAAAGAAGAGTCACATCAGGAGGGAGTATTGGAAGATTTCCGCAGAAAGATCCAGACAAAGGATATGCAGTGGAATGATGCAGACAAAAAGGCAGCAGTGGCTCAGAGTAAGATCAGCGAACTGACAAAAAGAATCCACTCTGTCTGCGGTATGGAGAAACCTCTGCCAAAGGATGAGATTCAGGGACAGGATTTTCAGGCAAGGAAAAATCAGCTTCTTTATGAGAAGGAAGAAGAGAAGAAGCAGGAGGAGTTTTTGAGCGGAAAGCTTCGCAGCTATGAAGAGAATCTGACTGCTTTATCAGAGTATAATGAACTGATTCCTGTGGCTGCAGAAGACCATGAGCCGGTTTCGGAGAATCTGTCTGCGGAAGAATTAAGAAATTGCAAGGGAATCCTGATCAGGGATTATAATCAGAAAATGCGGGATACCGGACAGAAGAAGGAAGAACTGGTGCGCACGCTGAATAAGATTGTCCGTATGGAAAGCTTTCAGGATGATTTTTACAGGAAACCGCTGGAACAGATGCTGGAGCTTTCCGATGATGCAGTGCGTGTTCTGACTCAGTTAAAAACTACAGTGCAGTCCTATGACAGCCTTATGGAGAAGCTGGAGGTTGATATTTCTGTAGTAGAGAGGGAGAAGGAACGTATCACAGAACTTCTGGAGGATTATGTCCGGGAAATCCACAGTAACCTTGGAAAAATCGACCATAATTCAACCATCACCATAAGGAAAAGAAATATCAAAATGTTAAAGATCCAGCTTCCGGACTGGGAAGAAAATGCAGGGCTTTACCGTCTGCGTCTGGAAGACTTTATTGATAAGATCACTATGGAAGGCGTGGAACTTTTCGAGAAAAATGAGAACGCACAGGAGTTTTTCGGCTCCGGTATTACTACCAGAAATCTCTATGATCAGGTGGTAGGAATCGGAAATGTACAGATCCATCTTTATAAGATCGAAGCCCAGAGGGAATATCCGATTACATGGAAAGAGGTTTCCAGAAACTCAGGCGGAGAAGGATTTCTGTCTGCATTTGTAATCCTGTCCAGCCTTCTGTATTATATGAGACGGGATGATACGGACATTTTTGCAGATAAAAATGAGGGAAAGGTTCTGATCATGGACAACCCGTTCGCACAGACCAATGCCTCCCATCTGCTGATCCCGCTGATGGATATGGCAAAAAAGAGCAACACACAGCTTATCTGCCTTACCGGTCTGGGCGGAGAGTCCATCTATAATCGTTTTGACAATATATATGTGCTGAATCTGATCGCTGCAAGTCTGAGAGGCGGTACCCAGTACCTGAAAGCCGAACACAAAAGAGGGAAAGAACCGGATGAACTTGTCACTGCGAGAATTGAAGTGGGGGATCAGATGGAGCTGTTGTTTTAACTAAATCAGGTAAGTCCCTTGCAGAGACTGCGAAAAGCAAACTGCAGGGGATTCTTTTTTATTTTTTGTAACGTTTCTTCTGTCTGTGACTTAATTATATAGAAAGACATCAGATAAAATAATGATACAGCAGACAGGAGGATCATCATGAAACGATATTTTGGAATATTCAATGCAGATGAAATAAAATCAGGATCATGTTCAGACATTCAATGGAAGAAGACCGGGCTATTAAAAATCCCGAAAGATGCAGTAGGATAATAAAAAATACAAGGAGCAGGAATGGAGAAATCAGAAATCGAAACAATCTACCGGAAGTATTTCCATGATGTCTTTCTCTATATCCGGGCACTTTCCGAAAATGAAAGTCTGGCAGAGGAAATCACCCAGGAAACATTCCTGAAGGCAATGAATAATATTGAGAAATTTGACGGCCGGAAGGATATCCGCGCATGGCTATTTGTAATTGCGAAGAATACATATTTCCGCTATTGCAGACGAAATAAAATCTATGTAGGCGAAGAATTTTCAGAAATAATGCAGGATCCCATGCAGGATACATCACCGGCAGTACTGGATCAGATTGTGCAGGATGAGACAGTTCGGAATCTCAAACGCTATGCAGAACTGATACCGGAACCTTACAGGGAAGTATTTCACCTGCGGATATATGGTGAGCTCTCCTTTGAGCAGATCGGAAAATGCTATCAGAAAAGTGCAGGATGGGCAAGAGTGACTTACCATCGTGCACGCCAGATGATAAGAGCACAGATAAGTCAGGAGGAAAAGTAACATGGAAAAAATAAACTGCAACGTGATCCAGGATATTCTGCCATTATACATTGATGATGTGGTAAGTGATGACACAAAAGAACTTGTAGAAGAACATCTGCAAAACTGCGAAATCTGCCAGCGGGTATACCATGAGACAAAGACAGACCTTGAAAATGATATGAAGGTTTCAGTGCAGACAAAAGAAAGCAGCAATGAAGCAAATGATCTGAAGAATTTCAGGAAATTTTTAAAGAAAAGAAAGATAAAAACAATTCTGCTTTCCATAGCAGCAACCATAGTTTGCTTTGTGGCAGTGTTCATGTTCATGAATAAACATGTCACATATATCAGCTACAAAGATGCAGGGATAACTATTATTGAGGATAATAAAGATGAAGTAACATATAGAACAAATATAAAAGGAAATTATCGCTGGAGAACATCCTTAGACAGGGAAACAGGCGTAATGACTATCCATTTTGAACAGAGCCTGTGGGAAAAATATGTAAGCTGTATTTTTTATCCATATGATCATATTCATGATATTTTGAAGAAAGATGAGATAAAAGAAGTATATGTAGATAAGGATGGAACTACAACAACAATCTGGGAAGCTCCGGAGGAAGAACAGAAGGCTTATTTATCTGAAGAACATACAGAGCCGTTAGGATAAAATATTAGAGTATTTTTCAAACACGCTCTAAAATATGAAAGTGAATTTTAAAGCAGTCCTATAGGTTATAAGGATTTACAAAGGGGTTGTCATGGAAGGCAGCCTCTTTTTGTAATTGCTGATGGACATTCTCTTCCCATATGTTACAATAGAACAAGAATATGGAAAGAAAGACAGGAAACCTAACTATGAAAAAACAACTAAATTATGCAGATATCATAAAGGAAGCGCTGATCCTGACAGGTGCGGTAGCGATCATTGCGGCAGCAGTTTATTTCTTCCTGGTGCCGAGCCATACCTCTGTAAGCAGTATCTCCGGTCTTGGTATCGTGTTATCAAACTTTGTACCTTTATCATTGTCTGCAATCACCATGATTTTGAATGTGGTACTTCTGATTATTGGCTTCATCACCTGCGGACGCGAATTTGGCGTAAAAACGGTTTACACCAGCATCGTTTTGCCTTTATTTCTCGGATTATTTGAGAAAGTATTTCCGGATTTTGGCTCTATGACCAACAGTCAGGAGCTGGATGTGCTGTGCTATATCCTGGTGGTCAGCGTAGGACTGAGCATTCTTTTTAACAGAAATGCATCCTCCGGCGGACTGGATATTGTGGCAAAGATCATGAACAAACATCTCCACATGGAACTGGGAAAAGCAATGTCTCTTTCCGGTATGTGTGTGGCTCTTTCCGCAGCACTTGTATACGATAAGAAAACAGTGGTGCTGAGTATTCTCGGAACATACTTTAATGGAATAGTTCTGGATCACTTTATCTTTGACCATAATATTAAACGTCGTGTCTGCGTCATCACTCAGAAAGAGGAAGAACTGCGTAAATTCATTATCAAAGACCTGCACAGCGGAGCGACGATCTATGAAGCGACAGGTGCCTATAATATGAAGAAACGCAATGAGATCATCACGATAGTAGACAAAACAGAATATCAGAAGCTGATGGCTTACATTAATCATGAAGATCCAAAGGCCTTTGTGACAGTTTACAATGTATCGGATATGCGTTATCAGCCCAAGCTGTGAGAAATATTATGGCAGGAAAGCTGTGGGTATGATAGAATAGCAGAGTGATTATATAACCATAAAGAGATTATGGTAGAAAGAGGATGAAAGATGAAAAAAGGAAAAGGAATTGCCCTACTTCCCATTGGTGTATTTCTTGTATTATACCTTGGACTGGGCATTTTATTTGAGTATGTGATGGAAATCCCCATGGGATTTTATAATGTGCCGATCGTAGTAGCATTTCTTGCTGCAATCCTGGTTGCCTGTCTGCAGAACAGAGCACTGGATTTTGATAAAAAACTGGAGATCATGGCACAGGGAGTGGGGGACAAAAATATCATCACCATGCTTCTGATCTTCCTTGCTGCAGGTTCCTTTGTAGGGGTTGTGGGAAGAAGCAGTGCTGAGAGTGTTGCATATTGTATGCTGAGCCTGATACCTGCCAGATTTTCAGTATCTGTGCTGTTTATAGTTGCCTGTTTTGTGTCTGTGGCTATGGGAACTTCTGTGGGAACCATTACCCTACTGACACCGATCGCAGCAGCAGTTTCCACAGCATCAGGATTTGATCTGGCATTTTGTGTGGCTTCTGTTATGGGAGGAGCCATGTTTGGGGACAATCTTTCTTTTATTTCAGATACGACGATTGCTGCATGTAATGGTCAGGGATGTGAGATGAAAGACAAATTCAGGGAAAACTTCTGGATCGCTCTTCCGGCAGCCGTTGCTACACTGATTTTAATCCTGATCCTGTCATTTCAGACAGAAATCCAGGGCCGTGTGATCCAGCCCTATCATCTGACACAGGTAATACCGTATGTGCTGGTATTGATCGGAGGAATTGTTGGGATCAATGTGTTTGTGGTATTGCTGACAGGAATCGTATCCGGAGCATTTATTATGCTGATCGGAGGACATACCACACCTGTAGAGATCCTGAAAAATATGGGATCCGGTGTATCCGGAATGTTTGAGACTTGTATGGTGGCGATTCTGGTAGCTGCCATGTGTGCGCTGATACGTGAGTATGGTGGATTCGATGCACTTCTTAGCTGGATCCATAAAATTTTCCGCGGAAAAAAGGGCGGACAGCTTGGAATGGGACTTCTGGTAGGAACTATGGATATTGCCACTGCCAATAATACAGTGGCGATCGTAATGGCAAACCCTATCGCAAAGGAAATGGCAGAGGAGTATGGAATTACACCGAGAAAGACAGCTTCCATACTGGATACTTTTTCCTGCGTTTTCCAGGGAGTGATTCCATATGGTGCACAGATGTTGGTTGCAATCTCAGCAGTGAACGAACTGGGTGGTGAGATTTCTGCATTTCAGATTATGCCGAAATTGTTTTATCCCA